>CANJNE010000030.1 GCA_947475275.1 Flavobacteriales bacterium
CGGAAAAACTATTTATGATATTGACTACCGTATAATTCTTCATTTTTGCTTCACCAGTAGTGTCATAACCGAACTCCTTGAGTATGACTGCATTGGTATTGAAAAAGCCATCACCGTTTGCATAATAAGCCGCCTTGCCATAGTCAGTAATTGGCATCACTTGTGTTTCAGGCATAAATTTCATCAGTAAAATCGGAATAAATGCAAACACTGCAACCGAAATCAAGCCACTTTTACTTCTTGATTTCAATGCTCCGTACAGCATAAATAGTCCTGTAAACAAGTAGACATGTATGAGTGTTGGAACCAAAGAAGTTATTGCAAAAACGGCAAAGTTGTCTGTATCTCTCCCACTGTTAAAGTATTTGTATATAAAGATGAAAAGGAATAATATGGACGCGATTTTAACATATAAATTCTTTACGAATGCGAATAAAATACTACTAAATAACGCTAGGCAAATAAGAATATCTCCAAGACTCATTTCTTGGTACTTCATTAAAAAATCCATGTGAAATTCGAAATCATTGGCCAAAGCTGCATATGAAAGAAGTATTCCTATTAATAAAAGCGGAATGAAATCAAATTTACCTTTCGCAAAGTACTGCCTGTCGTGCAACCAACTTATTTCAGTCAAATAATGCAATGGCCCGAGAAAGGCATATGCGAATAAAAAAACTTCGAAAGGAAGGATGTATGCAGCAATTGCGCTTATGATCATCAAACCAATATTCAAATAATTTATTTGCGCGTCTCGAGTTGGGGTCATAATAAGGACTTTTTTACAAATCTAATTTTTTATTCTATTCAGTTGACAGATAATCATGTTAATTATTTAACGGAACCCATAGCTTATGAATTCAATAACTTGAACCTAAATTTTCCTTGACACTTATTTAGATTTATTACTTTTATTCTATGCTAAGTAAGGAGGAGCGAACTGAACTTAATAGAACATTTTGGGCTGGTTTCAAAATACATATGAATGCACACAAATCATCTAATGGTCGTTCTATCAATTGGTTGAATTACCCATCTGATGTCAAGGGAATATTTATACGTATGGAAGTTGACAATAAAGTAGCAAGGCTATGTTTTGATATGCAGTTCAAGGATGAAGGGATTCGCGATATTGTTTGGGAACAAATGGGTGAATTGAAAAAAATACTTGAATCACAAATGCAAAGCGAAACCAACTGGATTAAAAATTTACATTCAACAGAAGACTTTGTATTTTCAAGAATTTGTTGGGAATTAAGTGATGTAAGTATTTTCAAAAAGGATAATACCGATGCAATTTATTCCTTTCTCAAATTACGAATTATTGAGTTCGATCTTTTTTACCAAGAATTTAAAGATATCCTAATTAATCTTGTCCATTGATTAGTTTAATTAATTTTACGTAGAATTTGTTTTCAATGAGATTATTTATTTTAATTTTTACTTGTTGTGCATCTGTTGTTAATGCGCAGATTACATTATTAGACACGGATTTTCAAACGGGTATCCCCTCCTCCTACGCTTTGCTAGATAATGATGGACTTACACCTGATCTAGCGGTATCTGAATATTCGAATGCATGGATAGTAGTTGCTGATCCTGAAAATCCTTTGGATACAGTTGCTTCATCCACTTCTTTCTTTTCCCCTGTAGGTACAGCTAGTAGGTGGTTAATTACACCACAGTTAAACCTTGGAAGTTATGGTAACCTATTGCAATGGGAGTCCAAATCTCAGGATGCAAGTTATCCTGATGATTATCTTGTTTTGGTATCAACAACAGATATGGCTATTGCGAGTTTTACGGATACAATTGGCTATGTAATTGGTGAAAATACTACATGGACTACCCGGCAAGTTGATCTAAGTGAGCAATTGTACAATGACTCTGTTATATATTTAGCTTTCGTTAATGTAACCGAAGATGGATATAAACTTTATATTGACGATATAAAAGTTCTAAAGGAAGATCCTAGTAATGTTGAAGAAATACCATTCAATGTTAATGTTTCTGTTTTTCCAAATCCTACAATTGGCATTTTAAATATTGATTCCGATCAAGAATATAATTACCTTAAATTATGCAGTCTCAGTGGGACGGAAATTTATCGAACGGCTAACAATCAAATAGACATGTTAGAATATCCAAATGGATTTTATCTTCTCAACATTGTTTATCCTTGGGGAGAGGTCACAAAAAAAATACTTAAAAATTAAAATTCCGGAAAAGTTTTCAACCTTAATTCATAAGGAAATGAGGAATCGTCTTTTGGCAGGAGGATGATTTCTAAATGATTTATTTTCAAAACATCAAAAGTCCATTTTTCTTGATTAAAGTTTATCGTTAAATCTGTATTGTCTATTGATAATTCAAAATTACCGGATTTCCCCACTTTATTTCCCAAGGAATCCAATGGTTGCATTATACATTTATAGTTACTGTAAAAAATGATTACACTTCTCTTTCTAACATTTGAAGGCGCAAAGTTTTTAGATGAATTTATTATTTCATCGATCAACCAAACTTTACTTCCATTATCGTGAAGTATTGAATCCTTAGGCAATTCAACAAAATCAATTTCGTTACCACAACTTGTAATAATTATAGTAAGTAAAATGATTTGCAAAATGAATTTCATAAAAATCTAGAGGATCATTTGATTAATAATCAAATCATTATAGATCTCATTTGAAACTGAGTCTTTAAATTCAGATTTTATTGTTTGTCGCCAAAGTTTTGGTTGATTTGGATTTAATGGATCAGGTTCATAACCTTCAATTGCGTCGGTAGTTTCAAATTGATATTGCGTACCGTTCCATTTAAACTGGCAATTGTAAAAAATTACATCTCCATCTACATTATCATTAAATCTTAGCAATAAATCCTTGTGGTCACCTTTACTATTTTTCATTCCAATAAGATTGGCAACAAATGCATTTACTTTAACCAGCTCACCTTTTTCGCGCACAAAAACTACTACCCTTCTTAATTTAACTCCACTTACTTTTGATTTAATCAATACTAAAAAAGCGTCTTTTACAGGAATATTAGAAGATATCGGAAAGATTTTAAAAAAACGAGGAGAGCACGCTGGCTCCAGATAATTCGAAGTATCTTTTTGGAAGGCATTGCAAAGTTTCAATTCTTTCAATAAAGAAATATGCGTTGAATCTTCAAATTGGTTTTCATTGAAAAGCACTTCAATATTTGAAAAATCATTGTTTTCAGAAATATCTAAATCAACATGCTTTTTTTCTGAAACGCTATTTCCTCCGCATGAAAATAAATTCATGATTATAGAGGAAATACACAAGATTTTAAAAAGTCTACGCATCGGGTTAAAATTTAAATATTTCATTCGAAAAAGACAATGCTTCATTGAGTTTATTAAGGTTAACACCTGTCTCTATTCCTTGTTTTTGAAACCAATCAATCATAATTTCAGTTGGCATGTTTCCGGTCAAATCATCCTTTGCCATAGGACAGCCTCCATAACCTTTCAATGCACCTTCAAATTTTTTGCATCCAGATTCGTATGCGGCTTTTAAAATTGGAATTGCATTTTCCATTTTCACATGCATATGAGCACTGTATTCAACATTCTTATTTAACGGTATTAGAACGTCAAATAATTCTTTCGTAATTTCAGGATTAGCACAACCAATTGTATCTGATACAGCTTGGTATTTAATATTAAAATTTTCGTACAATGATTGGCTCCATTGTGCAACTATTTCTGGATTCCACAAATCACCGTATGGATTTCCGAAACCCATGGATAAATACACTACCATTTTTTTTCCGTTTTTAACGGTAATATTTTGAATCTCTTCTATTCTTTTTAAAGACTCTTCAATTGTAGCATTGGTATTTCTTAATTGAAATGTTTCAGAAACAGAAAAGGGATATCCTAAATAATCTATTGAATCATATTGTGCTGCCTGTTCTGCACCCTTTAGATTAGCTACAATTGCTAACAATTTTGTATTGGCAGATTTATTGATTTTCCGGATTACTTGATCGGTATCGGCCATTTGAGGTATTGCTTTTGGCGATACAAAACTTCCAAAATCTAAAGTGGAAAATCCACAAGAAAGTAAAGCATTTATGTATTCAATTTTTTTAGCTGTTGGAATGAATTCATGAATACCTTGCATCGCGTCTCTAGGACATTCTGTAATATTTATATTTGAAATCATTGCTTATTTATTAATGCTTTATTGATTCTCTTGATCAATCCAGGTCCTTCGTAAATAAATCCAGTATACAATTGAATTAATGAGGCTCCTGCGGCCATTTTTTCCATTGCATCAGCTTCAGAATGAATCCCTCCTACTCCTATAATCGGAAAGGTGCCATTAGACTTCTCATGTAAATATTTAATTACCTCAGTTGATCGTTTAGTTAATGGTTTACCTGATAAGCCACCCATACCAATCGATTCAATAGTTTTTAAATCTGTTATTAAACCTTCCCTACTAATTGTAGTATTTGTAGCAATAACGCCATGTATACCTGTTTCTTGAACAATTTCAATAATATCATTCAATTGGTAATCACTTAAATCCGGAGCTATTTTCAAAAGTATAGGTTTATTAATTCCGTCATTATTATTTTTTCCAATAAGCGTAGAAAGAATTAATTTTAAAGGTTCTTTTTCCTGTAAATCTCTAAGATTAGGGGTGTTAGGAGATGAGACATTCACTACAAAGTAGTCGACATAAGGATGGAGTGCATCGAAACAAATAATATAATCGTCTATAGCATTCTCGTTAGGTGTAGTTTTATTCTTTCCAATATTCCCTCCTATTATTATGTCTTTAGGACGATTTTTTAAGCGCTCAACAACGGCTTCGACGCCATCGTTGTTAAATCCCATCCTGTTAATAATGGCTTGATCCTTTTTTAGCCTAAAAAGCCTTGGCTTATCATTTCCTAGTTGTGGCTTAGGTGTAACCGTACCGATTTCAATAAATCCGAAACCACACGCAGACATTTCTCTATACATGGTTGCATTTTTATCAAGTCCAGCAGCCAAACCTACAGGATTTGGAAATTCAATTCCAAATATATTGCGACTCAATGAATTATTTTCAACAACTACAGAGCGTTTAAATATCTTTTTGATCCATCTAAATCTAAAGAGTTGTTTCAATAACCAAAACGAGATATGATGCGCTCTTTCCGGTTTAAAAAGAAAGATAAAAAATTTAAAAACCTTATACATATTGATTATAGACTCAAAAAAAAGCGAGGCCAAAACCTCGCTCTTCCTTAATATTTATAGCGACTTTTAGGATACCTATAACTTTTTCGCTGCTTAGCGTAATCCTTATAAGTAATATTTCTAGCAACAAAAAAATTGAGGTAGTAATAAGCATCTTTCTCATTATCACCTCTTTGTTGGCCAGGAGCAAACCAATTTGAATTGTTAACTGAAGGATTAGAAAAATGAGCAGCTTCAGTCGTTTCTAATTTTGAAGGATCATAATAAACAGTGGAAACATCATCAATATAATCCGTAAAAGTTTTCACATATGAGGCTTCGAAACCAATTCTCCACATTCTTCCAAGGCCCATTCTAAATCCAATACCCATTGGAATAGTCAAAGAGATTGGTAAAGTTTCGCGAGCACCGTTATCAAGACCTTGACCTTCAGTGTTTAGTGGATCCAATTTATACCATTTATTATCCAGCATCGCCTCTGGGTTAAAATAACAAGCGCCAACACCAGCAAATAAATAAATTTGTTCATTGTGATTTTTGGCAACCTGGTGACCAGGTAAATTATATCTAGCACCAAATTTTTCATTGGCATATAAAATAATATCGAGTCTTTGGGAAAATTCAACTAAAATTGATCTAAAATGTAAGTTTCTACTTTCTCTAACAACTTCGTTAGTTAAGGCGTCATCGCCCTTTACGCGGCCTACATTTAAAACAGACGTAGTTGCAAAGAAAGGATGAAAACGGTATCTATAACCAAACATAAAGTTGAAAGATGTAGAAGGGAAATCAATATCGGCTAAACTGTAGTCAGTACCGATTCTATTCATCCCACCTAAATCTCCAGTAAATTGAGTTGCACCAAAACCTAGTATTAGATCTTTTTTGTTTAAAGACCAATTCCTTTGGGTATTGAAGTTTGTATGCTGACCGAACAACAGCGATACTGAGCATAACCCAATTACAAAAACTAGCGAAATTTTAAAATTTGCCATATCCAAGCACTTTAATAACACGCTAAATTAAGAATACTTTCAATTGAAAAGAAAAAAAACTAACAAAAGATTAATACTTTATTGTTAACAAAACAAGTGTGAGTTGACTTGATGTCTTTGATTAACAGTTGCATTTGATTTGAAGGTTGTATTTATTTTTGAATATTAACCTCAGTTTTTCTAATGCCCGGAACGTTTTAACTTTTGCATTATTTTCCGTTATATTTTGAATTTCCCCAATTTCCCTAAAGGATTTTTTTTCAAAAAAACGCAATTCAATTAAACTCAATTCTTGTTGCTTCATTAACGATAGTGCTTGAATTAAGAATATTTTTTGACTTTGAATGGAATCTTCTTCTAATTCATCTTCGCTATAATTAGATAGTGCTGTGAAATTATTGCTATTCATTTCAATTTTTCTATCCCTAAACGATTGATATAATTCACTTTTTGCAATTCGATATAACCAGGATGAAAATGGCACACCACGAAATTCAAATTTTTTAATATTGGTAAGTGCCTTCATGAAAACCTGGGACGTCACATCACATGCTAAATCAGAATCATCAATTCTTTGATGTATGTACCGATAAATCTGCTGGTAATATTTTTGGTATAAGGGGCCAAAATGCCGGGGATCATTTTGCGCCATTTTGATTATACCTAACTCTTCTTCCATTCGAAGAATTGATTGGTGATAAATTGATTGAACATTCATAATGGGTAGTTTTTATTTTCTAGTTTAACAACATTGAGCTAATAACGAAACGCAATATTGAATATTACAACTTGTATAATATTTATTGATAACGGATTAAACTCTAGTAAACATGAAAATAATTGAGGCAAAAATATCAAGCTTAAACTAATGGAAATCAATCATATAACTTGTATCTGTTAAACTGAAAAGAAAAGCTTTCAATTGTTTTATTTCTTTATCACTCAATTCAAAAGGCTGAATAATATCACTTTGATTATAATGCCCTTTACCGCCTTTTGCGTAATGCTTAATAACTTCTTCTATAGTCGGAATGCTGCCATCATGCATATATGGATAGGTCAATTCTATGTTTCTCAATGTAGGCACTTTAAATCTCCCAATGTCATTGGTGTCTCCATGAATTCTAAATCTTCCTTGATCCTTTCCATATTCATAGTAAAGTCCATTATTTTCAGCAGTATAATTAGTGAAATAAGGAGCAGGATGACATTTTGTACAATACAATTTATCGGTAAATATTTTCCACCCTTCTTTTTCATCTTTGGTTAATACACTCGAATTATTGGTGTAATAAAATTGATCGAAGCGTGAATTTGTTGAAATAAGTGTCCTTTCAAAAGCTGAAATACTTCTGGTTAAAACAAAAGCATCAAATTCTCGATTGAAAATAGATTTTGCTGCATTTTGATATTCAGGGATTAATCGTAATCTTCTAATTAGATCAACCATGTTCATATCCATTTCAACATGCTCTTGAATCGGAACGATAACTTGCAATTCAAGTGACTGCAAATGTGCGTCAAACATTACTGTTTTTAAATATGCAGAATTAAGAAGTGTAGACGCATTTCTCTCTGTTTGTCCTCCACCTACTCCATTACTGAACATCTTTCTATCGGTAAAAGCGTATTGAGGTATATGACATGAAGCGCAGGAAATTGTTGAATCTCTTGATAGACGTTTATCAAAAAAAAGTTTTCGACCTAAATCTGCTTTTTCTTTTGAAAACGGATTGTCTACTGGATGGATTACTTCACCCAGAACATTCAAGGTATTATAGGATTTACACCTCGAAAAAATAAAAATCGAGGATACAAAAGTTAATAGTCCTATTTGGATGATAGGTTTCAAAAACTAATGAACGAACTGCAATCGATTTAGCAAATTACCCATTGAATCAAAAACAGATATATAATATACTCCTTGAGACAAGTCCTGAAAAAACAATTCACCACTTATCGTTTCTAAAGATCCACTTTCCAATATACGTCCTTCAGTATTAATTAAGTTATAACCGCTAACATCAATCAATTCATTCCATATTATTTTGGAAAATTCTTGATCTCGGTAGTGGCTTAAATGACCAACTTCATTTACTACATCACTTACACCCGCCATTGCCGACTGAGTGAAGACTGCTTCTGTCTCAACATTCTTTAATATTTCCATATTCAAACCTGTCGAACCATGAAGAATACCAACAGACTCAATTGAGATATCTTTAATCCAATTCTCGACATTACAATTCAAATATATATCCACTTGATTTGTGCTGGTAAGCGTTGGATTAACATTTAATTGAACACTTCTATAGTTTGCGTCGCCGAGATTATGTAACTCGAATAAATTATCAGGGATTCCATCAAAATTTGAATCTCCATAACCACCAATAATCATATGCATGTATCCGGCTGTCCAACCCCAATACATTGATGGTTCTTGAAAACTTAATGGATGTTCGCTTGGATAAGTTGATATATCAATAGCATCGCCACCTGAATTTGTATTTAAATTTGGAGGGACACCAACTGAGAAATGAACAGCTTCTATTTGGTCAACATTCAGATAACCAAGATACAATACAAAATTTTGAGGTTCTACTAAAAAAATTAAGTTACTCAAATTTAAATCTTGACCACCGTCATGAATAACATGTACACTTGATAAGTAATAATCAAAATGATCTAAATTGAATGCAACACCACTCAGATTTGAATAATTCGTCATTAATTGTAAATCAGCACCATTTACTTTTGGGTTTATGGTAAGAAATACATTTTTTTGACTGTATCCAATACAATTAAGGGTAATCGATAAAAATAAAAAAAGATTTTTTTTCATTTCGTTATATTTTTCTAGCAATGTACAAAATTTCGCTTTGTTGCAATCGGAATCGTTCAATCATTTCTTGAGAATAATGGACTTCTTTGAGGAAATGTTCTACCTTGAATCCTGCTTTTTCTAACCAATTCGGATAATCTTTCCCGAATAAGCGAACATGGTCTTTTTGCCAGTAATACTTCTCTCTATCTTCGGGTGAAGTAATATTAGGGTCTTCAAATGTAGTTTCTCTAGTAAAATCCTGCGGAACTTGCATAATTGCCCATCCACCGGGTTTTAATACCCGAAATAATTCTTTCATGCATTGATGAGCATCGTTAACATGCTCCATGACGTGATTACAAAATATAACATCAAATTTATTTTCTTCGAGAGGAATTTCGTGCAAATCAAAATGCATGTCAGCTATGGGAGAAACCAAATCAGCAGTTAAATAATCCAGATTTCTTTGAGATTTAAATTTTTTATGGAAGCACTGTTCAGGAGCGATATGCAGCACTTTCAAATTATCACTCGAGAAAAAATCTGAGTGGTCCTTAAGATATAGCCACATTAGACGGTGTCTTTCTAATGTCAAATCATAGGGGCACAAAACATTTTCTCGGTGAGCAGTATCTGAACCATAGGACAAAAATTTCCTAAATGATTTTTCACATACTGGACACTCAACATTGTTTCCTTTAAATAAAATGGGAGCTATTTTCTTAAATGGGTAGCTCAACCTAATCAACAAAGGACGAGGAAGTCGATTTAACAAAAACTTATATAGCTTTTTCATTCTTACAAATTTACTATAAAGCCTAAGAAATTGAAACGATTTATTTATTTTTCGTTTTTATAAAAATTGAAACTAGTTTAAATCAAAAATGCAAAGAGCCTTAATTTTCATTTTCTTTAATTTTGTGCTATGCCTCCAATTGAATGCGCAATTTTTGAAAGATGGAATTGTAAGCAATTACGAGGAGAGATTAATTTTCTACCAAGACATAGGCTTTAATGCTTCACCCTACACAATTAAAAGCGATTTTTTAGGATCTACATCAAAATTAAATTTCAGTCACAACTTTAGGTTACAATATGGTTTAGGATTTTCATACCGTTGGATAAACTTACAATTGAATTTGCCATTACCAGTATATACAAAAGCTTTAAGTCGATTTGGTCAAAATTCTTGTTTTGGAATACAATTCAATTTAAATCCAAGAAAAATTCAAATGGAATTCGACCTCAAATATATTAAGGGGTTTGCCATAAAAAATGCATATTACTTTGATGATAGTTTAAACGAACTTAAACCTAATAGCATAAAACCTACCAATTCATTGTTTTATTTGGGAACGAAAGCATGGTATTTTGTAAATAATGACTTTAAATTAAAATACCTTAATGGTGTTACTGGCGTTTACAATCAAAATGTTTTTAGTTGGTTCATAAATTCTGCTATAAAAGTAAACTCCTTGAAAGACCAAAATGGAATAATTCCGATTCAATTGCATTCAGACACTGTGTCGAAAACAAAATCATTAAAATTATCTTCAGGTGAAATAGCCGTGATTCCTGGTTTTGCTAGTGTTTTTAAATTTAATAATTTTCAACTTTCTTTTATCGGCGGAATTGGTGGAGCCATACAGTTAAAGCAATATAAAATCACGGACAAGAACACAACTTTTTTAGGAATAACACCTAGGTACGAAATAGGTTTAAATTTGGGCTACTCTAGAAGCAACTATTTTATTTTTCTAACAAGTGATTTCGAAAATGTTTCTGTAGCATGGAATGATTTTAAGTATAATCAATTTTATTACGCTTTAAAACTAAGAATAGGTTATCGTTTCAACAAAAAATAATTTGAAAGTCTCAAGTTATTTAACCATGAAACTAATTAGATATTCGCTAACGGAAACTTTAAATTTAACCCTGAGATCAGAGAGATTAGATACACCTGTATCATAAACATAGGTCGCAGATTCTTCTGATAAATTTGGAAAGGAAACACGTTTAAGCTCTCCCTCTTTTTCAGTTATTAAAAGTAATCGATTAAAAAAATCAACATTTAACTCATTACCAATTGCTTTGATACATTTTACTGAACTATCTATTGAACATCCGGACACCGTTGAATAGTCTTGATCTGCAACCAGAACAATGAAATTCTGTTTATAAATCTCGTAAGATCCTTTAATAGTTAGACCATGCGCATTCCATCCTAATATAAATTCATTAAGGTGTCTTTTTATAACTAATTCATCCTCAATATTTAAGATTCTACTAGAAGGATAAACCCAAACCTTGCTATTTTCAGGAAAATTATCGAACATCTTTACAATTCTGCTGCATTTGCTATTAATTCGGCAACATCTAATACTAATACTTCAGCTTCTTTATTGAAATTTTTAACGCCGTCAGTAATCATTGTGTTACAAAAAGGACATCCAGTTGCTATAATAGAGGCTTGTGTTTCTAAAGCATCTTCTGTGCGCTCAATATTAATTTCTTTATTGCCTTTTTCTGCCTCCTTAAACATTTGTGCTCCTCCTGCACCACAACACAATCCATTTGTTTTACATCTTTTCATTTCAACTAGACTTGCGTCAAGTCTTTCAATCAAAGCTCTTGGTGCTTCGAATACATCATTCGCTCGACCTAGGTAACAAGGATCGTGAAAAGTTATTTTTTTTCCTTTAAAAGTACCTCCATCCGCCAATACCAATTTACCTGTATTGATTAAATCTTGAATAAGTTGTGTATGATGAATAACTTCATAATTCCCTCCTAATTCAGGGTACTCATTTTTTAAAGTATTGAAACAATGAGGACAAGCAGTGACAATTTTTTTAACATCATAACCATTCAAAATTTGAATATTCATCATGGCTTGCATTTGAAAAGTAAACTCATTTCCTGCTCTTCTAGCTGGATCTCCTGAGCAACTTTCTTCAGTTCCTAGAACAGCGAAATCAACATTGCAATGATTAAGAATTTTAACAACAGCTTTTGTGATTTTTTTTGCCCTATCATCAAAACTTCCAGAACATCCTACCCAAAACAAAATATCAGGCGTCTTTCCTTCCGCTAACATTTCCGACATTGTTGGTACCTTGAGTGTCATAATATAATTTTTAATCTTCTTTTGCCCAATTGTAACGATCACTTTGTGAAAACTGCCAAGGTGCTCCGTTATTTTCAATATTTGTTAACATACCCGTCAACTCCGTTGGCATTTTGGACTCCTCCATTACCAAATACCTTCTTAAATCAACCAAAATTGAAAGAGGGTCAATATTTACTGGACATTCTTGAACGCATGCGTTACATGAGGTACATGCCCATACCTCCTCTTCTGAAATATAATCACCAAGTAAGCTTCTACCATCCGTAAAATCTTGACCATTTTTTCTTTTCAATTCACCAATTTCTGTGATCCGATCACGGGTATCCATCATTACCTTTCTTGGTGATAATAGCTTGCCAGTCAAATTTGCAGGACAAACAGATGTGCATCGTCCACATTCTGTACAAGCATATGCATCCAATAAATTTTTCCAAGTTAAATCAGTTGCGTCCTTTGCACCGAATCTTTGGACTGTATTTGCTTCAGGCTGAGCAGCGAATGGATCTGCATTAGGATCTAGCATGAGTTTAACCTCATTGGTTACACTTTCCATATTGGCAAACTTTCCTTTTTTATTCAAATTAGAATAATAAGTAACCGGAAATGCTAACAGAATGTGGAAATGTTTTGAAAAAGGCAAATAATTAAGAAAGGTAAATACCATTACAATATGACCCCACCACCCTATTCTTTCTATTAAATGAAGCGTCGATACATCAAAATTACCAAAAAATAAAGGTCCTAATTTAGATGATATAAGAAAATTAAAGGAATTTTCCCCATTAATTCCGGATGTATAATGAGAATGACCTAAATTATATAAAACTTCATCGGCGCCGTTCATCATAAAGATGAAGCATATCAAAACAACCTCCATAATTAAAATGAGATTGGCGTCTTGTTTTGGCCAACCAGAAAGCTCCTTCATATTGAGACGAGGCAACTTAAGTAAATTTCTTCGTGACAAAAAGAAAATAGTCCCTACAAATGCCAAAACGGAAAGAAGTTCGATAAAACCAACTATGAATGTGTAAAACCCTCCTAAACTATTTCTAAACATCCTATGATTTCCTGAAATACCATCAGCAATTATTTCTATAAGTTCAATTTGAGTAATTACAAATGCCACGTATAAAAACAAATGTAATATGGCTGGAATTGGACGATTGAACATTTTCTTCTGTCCAAAAGCTACCAACAACATAGTACGAATTCTTTCGTTTCGTTTACCTGAACGATCTTCTGCTTTGCCCAATAAAATATTAGCCCTTACTTTGCCTACATTGAATGCGAAATATAAAGTTCCACATAAAAATAAAATTACAAAAACAATAATTGAAATCATTTTCTCTAATTTGCTGTTGTGTCTAGAAGTTGCCTCAATTTTTTCTCTTCTTGTTCGGTCAGAGCCACTCCTTTAGTTTTTGCACCAAGAAGAGAAATGTGAATATATCTTTCTGGATGCAACCTTAAATCATTAACAAGCATTTGGAGTTCATTGTTCGTTTCAACCAAATTATCATAAAGTTTGGTATCGTTGAGCAACATCCCTATCGAGCCATCTGGTGAATTTGCTTTTTGAATAACTGCATTCAAACTGGATAATGTAGCAGTTGCTTCATTAATTACCTTTTTGAAGTTAACAGTGACTAATTCATCTGAAAACTTTTTCGCGTTTCCAACAATATCATTTACAGCATCATTACTTTTCTTTATGTTGGCCGTTATGCTTTCAACATTGCCAATAATTCGACTAAACTTATCTCTTTCTTCACTTACCAGCCCTTGAACTTGATCCGCAACAGATCCAAGGTTATGAATTGCCAATTTTAGTTCACCTAAACTACCTTCAATTTCAGAAGTGGCCGTTGTATCCCAAAAAGCGGTAATTGAAGTAACCATGTTATCAACTGAGGAAATAACACCTTGAACCTTTTTTACTAATGGATCAGCATAAGCTTTTACTTGAGTTGTAATATCGATTGTAACAATACCTTGCAAATGATCTCCAGGAGAATGAAAACCTTTCGAAATATCAGGACTAATTGTAAGAATAAGCCCTTTATTGAAAAGGTCAATGGCTCCAGCCTCTATAGACGAGCCTTTTGGAATTTTAAAACCTTTCTCCTGAATATTGAAGGTGACCAAAACCTTTTTCAGTGAATCTTTCTCATTAGTTAACTCGATATCTGTTACCTTTCCAACAGACACACCGTTAACCATGACAGAACTCGCAACAGCTATACCTCCTGAGTTTGGTAAATATGCGTAGTATACTTCATCACCACCAAAAAAACTATTCCCTTTAAGGAAATTAATTCCTGCTACTAAAAGACCAATTGCTAAAATTGCAATTATTCCCGTGACTATTTCTTTAGATATTTTCAAAACTTTATTTTTCTACTAATTTAATAGCTTTTTCTAAATCTATGCGTTCACCGTTTAGAAAGGCAACAACAAAAGCACTCGAAAAGCCCTCTCCCCTTAATACACTTTTATAGGCACTGGCCGAATTGTAATCATTTATAAAAGCGCCGACCGTATATTTATACAAGTTATCTTGAGCGTATTCAAATATATCCAATCCTTTAAATTTTTCTGCAGTGGTCGACAATTTACTTTCTGAAGTTTCAATTTGCACCCGAAAAACAACATCTCCAGAATCATTATCAATTTCAAAAAACGATTGATTTTCATTAATTCCGGAATCAACAGGGTTGTCTTCAACAATTACTTGAATCCCCTCTAATTCATTCTTATAATTTTGAAAAGCAGTGAACATGCAATTGGCCATTTTAGTTTGACCAGATGTGTCAGCAAGAAAAGTTTCTTCTTTAGGGTTTGTCAAAAAGCCAGTTTCAATTAAAACGCTTGGCATTGTGGTTTTGTACAAAACTAAGAAACCTGCTTGCTTTACGCCTCTATCATGACGCCCAATTTTCTTAAACTCTTTTTGCAATTTATCAGCGAAACTAATTGACTGATCTAAAAAAACTGAAAGTTGAATTTGACGCGCAATAAGTGCATCAGGTGTTAAATCGAAATCTTTATATTTTTCTCCTTGGTCATCTTCAAGATAAATCGTTGAATTTTCTCTTTCTGCTACTTTTTGTTGTGATTCTGTTCGGTGCAAACCTAAGACATATGTTTCTGCTCCATAAGCCGATGGGCTTGCTGAGTTTGCATGAATGCAAATGAATAAATCCGCATTGTTTCTATTCGCTATGTTGGCTCTTTCATCAAGTTCAATAAAAACATCTTTATCCCGAGTGTAGATTACATTGATTTCTGGATACTTTGCTTTAATCAACTTGCCTAGTTTCAATGCGATCGAAAGACAGACGGTTTTTTCATTTGCAGATGCACCATGACAACCAGGATCTTTTCCTCCATGACCGGCATCAATTACAATTGTTTTAAGAATTGACTCTTGTGAATAGGAAATACTTGACATCAAAAAGAAAGAAGCAACAAATAAAATTGTTTTAAATACGTTATATGTGCGTTTTTTTTCCAAGTCAGTGCCCGATTTTTAATAGTTTTGCACTAGTTTAAAAATGAATAATTCAAAAATAATTGCTATTGTTTTCAAAAAAACATTGTACTATTTTACTTTTCTTCTGTGCATTGTTAATAATGTGTCAGAACAACATTTTTTATTCACAAAAAATTATAGATGATACAATTAAAATTACCGAGAGTGCGGTTGATGAAAAAGTGTATTACAAGGCAAAGGATTCAATTGTTGCTGATTACAAAAAGAAGCAAATTCACCTCTATGGCGATGCCGAAGTCTACAATTCTGAACTTACCATTAATGCCTGTTATATCCTGTTAGACCTCGATTTGAATGAGGTTTATGCTTCACATTGTTATGATAAAGATTCGGTTAAAACTGGATTTCCAACATTCAAGAACCAGGGAGAGGAAATCGTTGCAAGCAGCATAAGATATAATATTGACACAAAAAAAGGCTTTATAAGAGAACTTGAATTAAAACAAGAAGAGACTTATTTGTACATGGGGCAAGCAAAAAGACAAGAAAATGAACAATTGCATTTTAAAAACGGAAGATTTACAACCTGTGACCTAGATGAACCACATTATCATTTTCAACTATCGAAGGCGGTAATGATTCCTGATGATAAAATTGTAACTGGACCTATGAACCTATGGATTAAAGGGGTCCCTACCCCTTTAGGCTTGCCATTTTTTATCATCCCTCAGCAAAAAGACAGGACCCATGGAATTCTGTTTCCTGAACTTATACCTCTGTCAGCATATGGTTTTGGGGTTCAAAATTTAGGCTACTTCATTCCAATCAATGATAATTTTCAAACCTCAGTATATGGAAATCTGTACTCAAGAGGAAGTTGGGGGCTGCGGAATGTTTTGAATTATTCAAAAAGATATGGCTTTAGAGGAACACTCGATATTGGTTTTCAACAATTCAAGAGCGGGTTTCCTGACAATAACAATCAAAATAAAATAGTTGTCAATTGGTCACATGTACAGGATCCTAAATTCAATCCTAATTGGGGCTTCTCATCGAATGTCAACTTCATTTCTGATAACAATCCTAAGAACAACCTTGATCCATTAAATCCAATATATTTTAATAATAGTTTCAATTCGGACGTTAACTTAAATAGAGTATTCAGAAATAAACCAATAAATATGGGATTAAAACTTTCTGTTCGGCAAAATAGTTTGTCCCAAAACATAAGTTTGGTATCACCTATATTTAATTTTAATGTTACTCGTTTTTTTCCTTTTAAAAACATAGTAAAATCAACAGGAGAACTATCTCAAATTATTAAGAGAATTGGAATTGTATATAATTTTGAAGGCCAGAATAGGAGCACTTTTGGAGATTCATTGCTCAAAGCGGATCAATTAAACACAATAGGTCAACAATTTTTCAATGGATTTTATCATTCTGCAAGTATTCAAACCACCGGTGCGTTTTTCAAAGGAGCCATAAAATTCAACCCATCAATTAATTATTCTACAAAATTAAACTTTCAACAAATAGACAAAACTTATGATGCAATTGAGAATCAAACTATTATTGACACAATCCGCCAAGCCGGAATGATTCACGATTTATCATTAAATGCGCAATTAACCACAGTTGTATACGCCTATTATAAATTTGTCGGTAAGAAAAAACCTCTTTTGCGGCATCTCATAACCCCAAATATTGGATTTAGATACGTCCCTCAATTAAATACTTTGGTAACCAAAAACGTTGGTGTAAATCAAAGCGCTGTGACTTTTTCACCATATGAAAAAAGCATCTATGCTGGGGGCGCCTCATCAACTGCAGGATTAATAACCTTCGGTATCAATAACACCTTTGAACTTAAGCGAAAATCAGAAAAAGATACAGTAACCGGTTTCAAAAAGAACTTTATTGTTGACCAGTTGTCCTTCACTGGAAATTACGACTTACTGAAAGATTCAATGAACCTTTCCGATATCAATATTTCATTGCGCATCAACCCGATTGAATGGCTAAACATTGTTGCTGGTTCAAATTTTAGTCCATATGGCTGGATAGATTCAACTGGAAAAAGTGTTTCACAATATGCATTAGGTTTTAATAAAAATTTAGGGCGCTTTTTAAGAAATGACTTAACCACTACACTAACAATTACCTCAAAAAAAGGACGGAAAGAACTAGAAAAGACCCAGGAATTACTTTCAGATAACTGGAACGCTGATTTCAACTACTTCGCCTTACATCCAGAATATCTCGTGAATTTCGATATTCCTTGGAAAATGAATTTATCGCACGTATACGCAATACAATACAACACAAATAGAACGCTTTTAAATCCTGATAAATTAATTCAAATTCAAACCCTTGTTGCCGGATGCGATATAAGTTTTACAAAACGCTGGAATTTGAGCTCAACAGCAAATCTTGATTTGAAAGAATTGAAAATAACAAACACAAGAATCTCACTTTCAAGAAATATGCATTGTTGGGCATTATCGTTCTTCTGGACGCCTATAGGAGGAAATAAAAGTTTTTTGTTAAGCATTAGAAATACATCCTCGATTTTCAGCGCTGCAAAAATTGAATTCAGAAAGCCTCCTATATTTTTATAGAAAATTCAACGCAATTGATTAAGAAAAACTGATTTAAAATTTGTATTTTTAGATAGTTTTGAATTTTATTACGTGTTAGACTTTTCATTTAAAAATTCCATTTCACCCGGTTCTGGAAAAATATTGTTATCTGATCCTTTTTTAGATGAGGATTACTTTACAAGATCTGTTGTCTTAATTTGCAATCATAACGACGAAGGCACTTTTGGACTTGTTCTGAATAATTATCTTGAATTGGACCTGCATAAAGTTGATGAAGCCTTTCCAGATGTGAGTGCAAAAATAAGTTTAGGTGGGCCAGTAGAAACTGATAGTTTGTTTTATATTCACGAATTTCAGGACATTGAAGATTCATTTGAAATAATAGATGGACTTTACTTTGGTGGAGATTATAAAAGCTTACTCAAGCGCATATCAAAAAGTAAAAACAAAAATGTTGTCCGTTTTTTTCTCGGATATTCTGGTTGGGCACCACATCAATTGGATGAGGAAATTTCAAGTCATTCTTGGATTGTAGCGGAAAATATTTTTAAAAATGAAATATTAGAAACGAATAGAAATGATTTATGGAAATATTTCATGGAAAAACAAGGTGGAAGATTTAAAACAATTGCAAATTCACCTTTAAATCCTAACAATAATTAAGTTATCCATAATACTTTGATAATTTTGAAATCAAATCATTTAAAGTAAATGCAAAGAATTCCTCTTGCTGAGCGCATGCGACCGACTAATATCAGTAATTATATAGGTCAAGATCACTTAATGGCAGAAAATGGTCCTTTGAGAAATGCTTTAAATGCTGGGATTTTACCATCTATTATTCTTTGGGGGCCTCCTGGAGTTGGCAAAACTACTCTTGCTCAACTTATTGCTGATCATTTAAAAAAACCAATTTATAACTTATCTGCTATTAATTCTGGAGTTAAGGATGTGCGAGAAATAATTGCTAAGATTGAAAATTCAGGAATGTTCAATCAAAAAGGAGCAATACTTTTTATTGATGAAATTCATAGGTTTTCAAAATCACAGCAAGACTCTTTATTAGGTGCTGTAGAAAAGGGAACTGTTACTTTAATTGGTGCAACCACAGAAAATCCATCTTTTGAAGTAATCGGGGCCTTATTATCGCGATGCCAAGTATACGTGCTTCAATCGCATTCAAAAAATGATTTAGAAAGTATATTAAATAATGCAATAACAAAAGATGCTTTTTTAAAAGATAAGCAAATCAAGCTTGAAGAGACTGATGCTCTTCTATTTTTTTCAGGTGGTGACGCCCGAAAATTATTGAATTTACTTGAAATTGTAGTAAGTGTAGAAAATAGTAATGTTCTGTCCATTACTAACGAAAAAGTAAAATCAATTGCCCAACAACACTTTTTACACCACGATAAGAACGGAGAACAACATTATGATTTGGTTTCTGCATTTATAAAATCAATTAGGGGTAGTGATCCAAATGCTGCCATTTATTATTTGGCAAGAATGATTGCGGGAGGAGAAGATCCCAAATTTATTGCAAGAAGGCTCATAATTTTGGCATCTGAAGATATTGGCTTAGCCAATTCAAACGCCTTACTCATGGCCAATACTTGTTTTGATGCGGTAGATAAAATTGGATGGCCGGAATCTAGAATTATTCTTTCTCATTGTGTAATATATTTGGCAACTTCACCAAAGGGAAATGCAGCATATAAAGCAATCAATTCAGCTCAGGAATTGGTCAATAAAACAGGTGAACTTCCTATACCTTTGCATCTTAGGAATGCCCCTACTCAATTGATGAAAGATTTGAATTATGGTGCAAATTACAAGTATGCTCACGATTTTAATGGAAATTTTGTAATTCAAGAGTTCATGCCCGATCAGATTGTTGGTACCAATTTTTTCAGTCCTGGCTCGAGTACAAAAGAAATTGAAATGAAGTCACTCATCGATAATCTTTGGTCTAATAAATACTAGGATGTTTTCTCGAATTCTATACTATATTATCGTCCTTCCTATCTCTTTACTTCCCCTTGCCATCTTGTATAGATTCTCTGATATTTTTTATTTAT
The DNA here is from genome assembly GCA_947475275.1 of Flavobacteriales bacterium. Lineage (GTDB taxonomy): Bacteria > Bacteroidota > Bacteroidia > Flavobacteriales_D > Crocinitomicaceae > M0103. Next base: position 20,354 of record CANJNE010000030.1, read on the forward strand.
TGCTTATTTCATTTATCCCATACAGGAGAAAAATAATCGAAACCAATCTTAAAAATTCTTTCCCAAACAAAAGTGAAACTGAAATCAAACAATTAAAAAGAAAATTTTATAGGCATTTTAGTGATATACTCGTCGAAGGCATCAAAAATATTTCCATTTCTAAAAATCAACTTAATAAAAGATTCAAAATAAAGAATCCTGAAATAATGGATGAATTGTACGAAAAAAATAAATCTGTAATTTTGGTTTCCGGGCATTATAATAATTGGGAATGGTTGATAACTTCCATAGCCTTTCATGTAAAACAAAAAGCTGTAGGAATCGGAATGCCAATGTCAAACAAATTTTGGAATCAAAAAATTAATCAAAAAAGAGAACGATTTGGAATCAAAGTTTTACATGCCAAAAATTACAAATCATTTATAGAAAATCAGCCACAAACAAATTTTGCAATTCTTAATTTAAGTGACCAATCCCCAGGAAATTCCTTAAAATCCTATTGGATGACATTCCTGAATCAACCTACTGCTGTGCTTTATGGCACAGAGAAAATGGCATTTGAATTTAATTATGCGGTAGTTTTTTTCAATATTCAAAAAGTAAGAAGAGGCTATTATGAACTTACTTTTGAAACGATTTGTGAAGAACCAAGAACAACAGAATGGGGGTATATTACTGAACAACATACAAGAAAATTGGAAATTCTCATAAATCAACAACCTTCAAATTGGATTTGGTCACACAAACGCTGGAAAAGGGAAATTCCAGAAAATTTAAAAGAATTGATATCCTTGCAAAAGGATAAATTTTTAAAACAACAATTTTGAAAACATATAGATTTTTTAGTTGGCATACTATCTTTTTTGTGATTTTTTGTTGCAACATTTATAATCTAAGTGGCCAAAACCAACCAATAAAAGAAATAAAATACACTAGCGAAACATGTTATTCAAGAAGCATAAAAGTTTTTCGCAAGCATGTAATAACTGGCAACTCGAATGGGAAAATTTATTCAGTTAATTTAAAAAATAATAAAATTGAATGTTTAAATGAAGCTTTAAATCTAGGTGAAATTAGAGATGTTGAAATTTCAAAAGATTTTATTTTTGGACTTCAAAGTGCTGATTCAGGCGCGGTTATCCAGGTTGATTTAAAAGGATCCCCTATTATTTATAAAGGCGAATCATTAGGTTGGGGTCATAGATTTCTAGATGGAATGGCTTTTCAAAACAAAATTGGTTTTGTCATGGGTGATCCAGTTGATAATCAATTTTCACTATATCTTTCTAAAAATGGAGGTGCTAATTGGAGTTCATGCCCAACAGAATTGGCTAGCTTTGAAGGCGAGGCGGGTTTTGCGGCGAGTGGTACCAATGTTCAAATTCTAGGTGATTCTTCAATATTTTTTGTTTCAGGTGGACTTAAATCAAGATTTTTCAAGTCTAATGATTTAGGTATAAATTGGACAATCTCTGAAATTCCCTATCCGGCTGCCAATAGTGCAGGTGCATATTCTCTCTGTATGATTGACAATGATAATGGAGTAATTGTAGGTGGGGATTATACCAAACCGAATAACAAAGATCAAATTTGCTTTTATACTATTAATGGAGGTCAAAATTGGCAACCTTCTGAAATTCAACCTTTAGGATATCGATCTTGCGTTATTGAGCACAATGAATTTCTTTTTTGTTGTGGAACTAATGGAATTGATTACTCATTGGATTTTGGAAAAACTTGGATTCCTTTCGCAAACGGAAATTATTTTTCAATGATATCTTATAAAGGGAAGTTATTTGCTACGACTACCAATGGTACTTTTCATATCTTTGAACTTCCTAAAAAATGAAGACACTTATTATTACTGTAGAAAAGTTTGTTCAAAATCTTTTTTCAAGCGATTATTCAGGTCACGATTGGCATCACATCAATCGTGTTCGAAATTTATCATTATACCTCCAGAAAATGGAAGGTGGCAATAGAGATCTAATAGAATTGGCAAGTTTACTTCACGATATATCAGATCATAAACTTAATGGTGGTATCCTAAACATAAATGGAGATGAAGCCCGAAAAACACTATTGAATTTTGGCTCTGATGAAGAAATTGCTAATGAAGTAAAAAAAATTGTAGACACCATTTCTTTCAAAGGAGCGAATGTGCCAGATACCCCTTTTTCTATTGAAGCAAAAATAATTCAAGATGCTGATCGTCTAGATGCGATGGGAGCGATTGGTATTGCAAGAACTTTTGCATTTGGAGGGGCTAAAAAACAGCCTATTTATGATGAAAAGATTTCTCATAAAATGCACAATAGTTTTGAAGAATATGCCAAAGGAGGTACGCACACGATAAATCACTTTTATGAGAAACTTCTTTTATTAAAAGATCGGCTTCACACACCTACAGCAATTGAAATAGGCAACAAAAGACATCTTATTATGCAAAATTTTCTTAATGATTTTTTTGATGAATGGGATCAAAACAAAATGAAACCTGAATGAAAAACATACTAGGAATTGATATCGGTGGAACTACAATTGCTTTTGGAATTGTCAATAAAGCCGGCACTTGCATAAACAATCACATTTTTGACACCAAATCGTTTGAAAGTCCAAATAAACTTGTTGATTCGGTTTACGATTTTTTAAAAGCTCGAAATTTACTTGAAACAATTGATGGAATCGGAATTGGTGCTCCAAATGGAAACTATTTTACAGGAAATATCGAATTCGCACCGAATTTGAATTGGAAAGGTACAATTCCTCTTGCCGAACTTTTTAAACTTAAATTTAA
>CANJNE010000031.1 GCA_947475275.1 Flavobacteriales bacterium
GGTAACCATCTATGCGCCATTTCACGATTCTTCTTGTATTGTAGGAATGGGGGTTGAAATTTTACCAAAGATGTCTTTTGGCACCGGGCATCATCAAACTACCTATTTAATGTCGAAAGCACTTTTCAGCATTGAACCTTTTCCCAAGAACGTTTTGGATATGGGCACAGGTACTGGAGTATTAGCTATAATTTCTGAAAATCTTGGGGCTGATCGCATATTGGCAGTTGATATAGAGCCTTGGTCGGTTGAGAATACAATTGAAAATGCAGAAAGAAACCTTTGTGAGAAAATAGAAGTCAGATGCGGAGATGCCGATGTTTTGAATGATGAGGTTTTTGATTTGATTCTAGCAAATATTAATAAAAATGTACTTAAAGCACATATTCCCACCTATGCTGACAAATTAGTTCAAGGAGGAATACTATTGATAAGTGGATTTTTCAATACAGATATTGAAGAGTTGCAATTGTTCGCTCAAAATCATAATTTTAAAATAATTGCCACAGCATCACAAGATACTTGGGCCTCACTGAAAATGATTAAATACTAAATTGAATGAGAACTATAATTACTCTTTTTTGCTGTTGCTTTTTGTTTCAAAGTTTTGCGCAAGTATTTAATGCTGACAGACAAAAATTTGTGAAAGAAATTGCCAAAACTTTTGGTTCATACATTACAAATGAAGATTTGAAGTTCGTTGAAGAAAAGCTAAATCCTTTTGTCTTAAATAGCTCTTCATTCTCAAATGAGCAATTTTCAAAAATGATTGAAACAGCGAATGCATATTATGATAAAGGCCTAACTATTTACCCGGATATTTATACCTACATGCATTCTTATACAAAGTTGTTGATGGACAAGCATCCTGAAGAAAGCTTTGGTGCTTGGCAAGTAATTTTAGATAATGTAGCCAAAGAGAAATCATCCAAGAAGTTGTTATCGTTTTTAAATTTTACATACGGATTACTTAATGAAAAAATAATAGGTGGAGAGGAAAACGATTTTTATTGGTATTACGATCAAGGAAGTTTCTCATTTGAGTTTGCAGATCAACCGCTTTTAAAATTGAACAATGTTAACTTAATCTGTCGTTATCTTAATGTAGGTGAGGATAGAATGGATATTACATTGTCAGGAACAAGTGGAACTTATTATGTCAATGACAAAGAATGGAAAGGTAAAGGTGGTATTGTAACTTGGGAGAAGTCGGGCCTTGTAAAGGATTCAACTTTTGCTGAGGTAAAAAATTATGAAGTTGATTTTACCAATGACAATTTTAGTGCTGATAGTGTTATGTTAACCACGCGATATTTCAGTAATAAAATTCAAGGTAAAATTTATGACAAGGCCAACGATTCTGACAATAATGCAGAGAATTTTCCAGAATTCACTTCATACGATAAGCAATTGATCATAAACAATATTCTGCCAAATATTAATTACCAAGGTGGTTTCATGCTCAAAGGAAATACTTTTGCAGGACAAGGGACTAAAGGTAAACCCGTTAAATTAAGCTACCTAAAAGATAATTCTACCTTTTTTACGGTTTCATCTGAATCAGTGAGTATTTCTCCTCAAAAAGTATTGTGCCTTGCATCCAAGATGCTTATCAACTTATCCTCTGGAGATTCAATTACACACCCCCATTGTGATTTTATTTACAATTTGGAAAATGGAAATGCTGAATTTAGACGCACCAGTTTAGGTTTGGGATTATTACCCTTTGTTGACTCCTATCATAAATTGAATGTATATGCACCATTAATTTTATGGAATACCAGTTCTGAGTATTTGTCTTTTACGTATGAATACGGAACATCACAAGAGCAGCGTTATGCTTTTTTCGAATCCTCAAACTATTTTAGTGAACAATCATATGCCAAACTTAAAGGTGCAGATGCTGTTCATCCTCTCAATGCAATCTACAATTTAAGTGTTAAGAATAACACAAAAACAATTCAAGAGGGTGCGCTAGCAACAGGATTGAATAGATCAATAACACAGTTGAAACCAACGCTTATTGAATTAAACAATTCAGGTTTTATTAGTTACGATCAAGATAATAAATCGATAACGATTAACGATAAGTTAGAGAATTATGTAAACGCGAATGAAGGTAATTTTGATTTTGACAATATTCTTTTTGAATGCGACATGCGTCCAAAAGACACCTACCAATATACTGATGATGATTTTAAAAAAGATCCAAATCTGAAAAAGAGAATTGATTTTTACAAAGAACAAGCAGCCGAAAGAAGAACCCTAACAGATTTTGGAAAAATAAATTTGAAAACTTTGGATTTAGAACTTTTTGCGGTTGATAAAGTAACCGTTTCTGAATCAAAAAATACAACTGTTTTTCCAGATGGATATAAAGTTACAATAGGTAAAAATCGTGATTTTCAATTCACGGGTTGGATTAATTCTGGTAAAATAGAAATAAAGGCAACTGCTGCAAATTATAAATATTCAGACCATAAAATTAATTTGTTAAAAACAGACTTAGCAATTTTTAGGGTTCAGCCTTTAAAACCGGAAGATGGAAAGATTGCGATAGCTATGAATAGTTCAATTAATGGTATAAAGGGAGAAATTTTAGTCGATGATCCATTAAATCGCTCTGGAAAAGACTCGAAAAATAGTAATTATCCAATTTTAAAATCAACGCTGCCATCTTATGTTTACTATAATTATCAAGCAATTTTTGAAGGTGCATATGACAGCACTAGATTTTTCTACACGGTAAATCCATTTGAATTGGATAGTTTGAATACATTCGGAGAAAAAAACTTTAGAATTAAGGGTGAGCTAACATCTGCAGGAATTTTTCCAAAAATAAAACAAGACCTCGTTATCATGCCTGATTATTCTTTTGGGTTTTCTACATCAGCACCAGCCGGAGGTTACGAATTTTATGGAACAGGGGCCAAATACGACAACAAAATTGTACTATCAAATAATGGACTTCAAGGTGCAGGAACAATTAATTTTGTTCAATCATCCTCGGTTTCCAAATTGTTAACATTCTTACCCGATTCAACAGTTGGAATTGCTCAATTTAAAAACAATCCTGTGGAAACTGGAATCCAATTTCCTGATGCCACTTGCGAAGCAGCATACATAACTTACTACCCGAAGAAAAACCAGTTAAAAGCGGCCTCAACTGATAAAGCAAAACTAAATTACTATAAGGATGAAGCAAAACTAACAGGTGAAGCAATTATTACCCCAGCAGGAATGACAGGCAATGGTTATATGTATTTTAAAACAGCTACAACATTCTCTACAAATTATAAATTCACGAGATGGAATCTAGATTCTGACACATCCAATTTTAGCTTGAAAAATTCTTTTGCAGAACCGGGTGAAAGTGATGTTGCATTTCAAGCTGAAAATGTAAAATGTCACGTTTCATTTAAGGACAGAAAAGGAGAATTTGTTTCTAATCAAGGTGGTTCAATACTAAATTTCCCGGTGAATCAATACGCTTGTAAAATGGATAAATTCAGTTGGATACTCGACCAAACGGATTTACAAATGGAGAATTCCGAAGATAAGGCCAATAAAGAAAATGATTTGGATTTGGCAGGGCCTAATTTCTATTCTTTGCATCCAAAACAAGACTCTTTAACTTTTGCTGCTCCAAAAGCGAAATATGATCTTAAACAACGTTCCATTTTTTGTGAAAATGTAGAGTTTTTAGCTATTGCGGATGCTAAGATTTATCCGGATAGTATGAAAGTTACTATTCGTAAAGATGCTTATATGGAACCATTTAAAAATGCTAAAGTTGTAGCAAATTATGTGACCAAATACCATAGGTTTGAGCGTGCCAGTATCGAAGTTACAGCTCGCAGACAATTTTCCGGAGAAGGTGAATATGCTTATTACGACAAAGACAGTTCATTAACCTATTTTAAAATTAAAAAAATTGAAGTTGACGAAAATTTTCAGACAGTTGCTTCGGGTGCTATTGAAGTATCCCAGGATTTTCAATTGAGTAAAGAGTTTGATTTTTACGGTAAACTTAAAATATATGCTACCGATCCATTTATTCATTTTGACGGTGCAACCAGAATACATCATGATTGTCAGAAATTTGATAAAACTTGGATGAGTTTTAATGCACCAATCGATCCAAAAAATATTCAAATACCTGTTTCTTCTCAAATGAAAAATTTGGATGGAACCTCAATTGCTGCTGGAATCGTATGGCGAGATTCTCCCGTTGTCGATAGTATCGAATTATACCCTACGTTTTTATCAAAACTATCCAATTCAAAAGATCCTTTATTGATTTCTGCGGATGGATTTTTGCAATATAACGAGGCAGCTAAAGAGTTTCAAATTGGTTCTAAAGAAAAACTGCTAAACAGATCTGAAAAAGGTAATTTCCTTGCCTTGCATACTGAAAGTTGCTCTTTAAATGGGGAAGGTAAAGTGAATTTTGGAATGGACTATGGTGATGTTGTAGTCGATGCAGTCGGTGTGGTAAATTACAACCAGTCGACAGGTCTCACATCAATGAATCTAACCGTACGTTTTGATATGGCTATAGATAAAGGAGTTATGCAGGATGCAGCTGATCGAATAGTAGCAATAGAATTATTGAAACCACTCGATTTCAGTTCAAACACTTTAGAGCAAGCACTTATTGAGTGGTCTGATCAAAAAACAGCCGACAAAATTAAATCGGATTACAGTTTGAAGGGAGAGGTGAAAAAAGTACCTGATGAATTTGAAAAAGCTATTGTCCTCACAGGTCTTAAATTAGATTCATATGATATGGCATCCACTGAAGAGAAAGGGCTGATATCCTCAGCAACAACAGCTTCATTAGTTTGTATGTTTGGAAAACCCGTAATGAAAAATATTCCAGTTAGGGCATTTTTCCAACAAATTTATTCAGGTTCAGGTGCCGATGATTTCTCACTTCAGCTGCAAATTCCAGGCATGGATTATTACTTCGATTATGAAATGACAAAGAATGATGGGTTGCTTAGAATAATAACAACCGATAATGCAATGGTTGAAGCAGTTAATGGAATAAAAGAAGAAAAAAGAAAAACTAGAAAATTCAATTATGAAATTTCTACACAAAATATTTACCTTACCAAGTTCTTAAGATTATTTGAATAATATGGAGGCTTTAATATCAATAGTTGCCGCTTATTTATTAGGATCAATTCCTACTGCTGTCTGGATCGGTATTACGTATTATGGGATTGACCCAAGAGAACATGGTAGTAAGAATGCCGGTGCAACTAACACTTTTCGTGTTCTAGGTAAAAAGCCAGGTTTTCTGGTTCTGTGTTTTGATATTATAAAAGGTGCTGTTGCTGCATGTGTGCCCTACTTATTGATTGATGATACTGTTTTATTCAGAGATAATTTAATTAATCTGCAAATACTATCTTCAATTTCCGCTGTTTTTGGACATATTTTCCCTGTTTTTGCAGGATTTAAAGGTGGAAAAGGTGTTGCAACATCTCTAGGAGTAATTATTGGAATCCAACCAATTGCAGCAGTAATATGTTTGTTGGTGTTTTTGGCAGTATTTGTAAGCTCTAAATATGTTTCACTTGGAGCTATTGCAGCAGCTGTTTGTTTTCCATTTGTGGTTCGCTTTGTTTTATGTGAAAATAATTTGTGGTTATCTGTTTTTAGTATTACCTTAAGCCTACTCGTTATAATCGCTCATAGAAAAAACATTAATCGGTTATTGAATGGGTCGGAAAATAAAATGAACCTTTTTAAGAAAGGTTCGTAAGTATTTCTCAAATTTGATTAGAAGACTATTGTTAACAGTGCGCTGGCGTCTATTTAAAATCGTATTAACATTATTTTCATTTTGTAATGCCTTTGCTTTTTCGCAAACGGAAGATGAAATGAAAGTGGATGCTGATAAGTATTTTACAAATGGTAATTACCTAGAAGCTACGTCTTTGTATATGAGACTTCTTTCTTTGAATCCTGATGATTACAATTTGAATTATCGATATGGAGCCTGTTTACTTTTCAACTCAAATAAAAAACAAGAAGCTGTAAAATACCTAAGTTACAGTATTAAAAATCCAAATGCTACACCTGAAAATCATTATTTTTTGGGTAAATCTTTACAATACAGTTATAGATTTGGAGAGGCAATTAAAGAACTTAATGTATATCTTCAAAATCGACCCAAATCTGACATAGACTTTCCTGTAGAACGTGATATTGAAATGTGCCAAAATGGAAAAAGGTTACTTACTTCGGTAACCGATTTGATTGTGTTGGACAAAAAGGAAATAACAACCGATAAGTTTTTTAGAATTTACGATTTGAAAGATATTGGAGGCAGTTTAATTGTTACGACCGATTTTCAAACAAAATTGGATAAAAAAAATAACCATACCCCATTAATTCATTTCCCACAAAATCCTTCAATCGTATTTTATTCTAGTTATGGCGAAAATGGGGAACAAGGAAAAGACATATATTTTCGCAAAAAACTTACCGATGGAACTTGGTCAGACGCGACACTGATTGAAGGTAAAGTTAATACGCAGTATGATGAGGACTTTCCTTATTTGGATCCATCCGGAGAATATCTCTATTTTTCTTCGAAAGGTCATAATTCAATGGGTGGGTATGACGTTTTTCGTTCCAAATTCGATGAAAATTTGGGCGTGTTTGGGGCCCCCGAAAATTTAGATTTTGCCATTTCATCTCCTGACGATGACGTGCTATTTATTGTTGATTCGCTAAACCAAAATGCCTATTTTGCCTCAGCACGACAAAGTGAATTAGGTAAACTTCATGTTTATAAGGTTATGATGGATAGAATACCTCTTCAAACTGTTGTTTTGAAGGGGTCGTTTGTTTCCCAAAAAAATCCTACAACTAAAGTAATTAACATCGAGGTTAGCGATGAAAGTGGAAATAAGATTATTGGAAACTTTCAATCTGATGAAAGTGGAAATTACACCATAACGCTCCCTAAGGGAGGTAATTACGAATATATAATGAAGCTTGATGGGATTTCGCAAGAATTTAGATCTATAGTGAAAATTCCAATCGCTGATGGTTTTAAACCATATAAACAGGTTATAAAGCATTTAGATGATAATAATTTAGAGGTAGTTAAGGTGATAAACCTTTTTGATGAGGTTGTAGAGGATCAACAAGAACTTTTGGCTGAAATTATAAGAAAACGCTCTGCTCTTGATGTTAATGTTAGTGAATTTGATTTAAATAAAATAGCATCTTTAAAAGCGGATAGAGCAGTACTTAATGAAATAGGTTTATCTAACCTCTCGCTGAATGAGGTTATTGATGTTTTAGAACAACAAACATTAAAAAACGAGCAAAATAATACGCTTGCTGCAAGTATCTCAAATAATGTCAATAATCTTGTTGTTGAAAACAAAACAGAGTTTGTAAGGCTTGAGGAAGCAATTAAAGATAAAGTTGCTACAGCCAATGAGTTTAAAAATCCTGATGATAAATACAAAACACTAAAAGAAGCGGAAAATTTAATTAAAGTTCAAAGTGAGTTGAAAAAATATTCCGATGACCTTCTTCGAATAAGCGACTCTGTAAATAACGTTCTATCAAATGGGCTCTCCCAGGAAGAACAAAATAAATTGAGTGAAATTTCACAAAATTACAAGTCATTGTATAATGATGGTAAAGAGCAAGATGCTTTAGACGTCTTGTCCTCGAATAAAGAATTAATCCAAAAATCCTTAACCAATACTTCTGGAAATATTGTTCAGAATTTGGTCGATAAATCAGTACAATTAGATGAAAGTAATGCCCTTTCCCTATCAAAGATTGAAAAGTACAAAGAAGAAATATCAGCATTAAAAATTCAAATCACCCAACTTGAATCTTCTCAACAAGATGCTAAAAAGAAAGATCTCCCAGCAATCGAAAATCAATTGGCGTCAAAGCGCGCAGAGATCACATTAATAGAGGATGAAATTGTTGTATTGCAGAAAACCATTGATGTTAAAACCTTAGAAAAATATGTGATTGATAAGCAGATAGATCTTTTACAAGATGCAATTTCAAATAAATCTTTGGTCACGGTTACAAGAAATGCTGCTGATAAGGCTATTACGGAAACTGAAAAAACCAATTCAAATACTTTAAAAGCGTATGTTGATCAACAAGTGAAAAAATTAGAAACGGATGATCCAACGCTGAAGGAAAGAATTATTGTTACCAGTGGCTTGAATGCTGATGAACTTTACAAGCAATATCTTGCAAATAATCAAGGAATTATCGATGATCCAAATTTGAATAAGGAAACAAAATTATTTAAGCAACTTACTTCTGTCAGAACTACCATTAAACAACTGGATGACAGATTAGCAGAAATTGAAAAAATGATTGCTCAAGGAAAAGGTAATGAAGTCCTGGAAAACGAAAAAACTGCTTTAAATCTCTTTAAAGAAAAAATTCAAACCGAACAAAATGAACGAGAGACTGCGGTTGCCAAGATACTGGCTAAAGAGGGAGTCGGGGATAAGGAAACTGTAATTAGTTCTTTAAAAACAGATTACCTTCAAAATAAAAATTTCATCGAAAACAATTCTAATTTTTCAACTTCCGAAAAAAATAAAGAACTTGATGAAGAAGACCTAGCCTTACTTTCCAGTGTTGAAGCTGAACTTAAAAAGGTTGATGCAGCGCTAATAAATGCACCAAACGATCAGGTTTTGTTAATCAAACAAAATTCACTTAATGAAATAAAATCTAAACTTGAAAAAGATATTGAAAGTCGAAAAGTGGTGGGTGACGTTAATACAGATGTCATTGCTGACAAGGAAAGTATTGTTAGATCAATTGACAAGCATTATACAAATAAAGTTCAAACCATCAACGGAAAAGACCTAAGCGAAAAGGAAAAAAATACAGCACTCAATGATGCAGATGCAGCATTAATACAAAATTTAGAAAGAGAGGTTAACAATATTGATAAACAGCTCAATTCAGACCCATCAAATGCTTTACTTCAAGATAGAAAAAATCAATTAAATGATATTAAGTCTGAAAAAGAGGCAGCCATACAACAGCGAAATGAAAACAATTTGGCAGCAACTAAAGCTGGTATTAACCAAGAGAGCCTTATCAAAAAATTGAGTCCTACGTATGCAGAAACTATCAAAACAATTAATGCGAATACCAAACTAAGTACTTCAGAAAAAAATAAGGAATTGAACGCTTCAGATCAGGAATTGATAGATAAAACAGAAGCTCGCTTAAAAATAATAGATCTAGCATTAACTGAAACTCCAACTGATGAATTATTAAATCAGGAAAAAACAATACTTAATGAATTAAAAGCAGGTAAAGAAAAGGCAATAGAAAATAGAAATGAGGCAACTGAATTAGAAACGGAAAAAATAATTGCCGCCTTACCTAATTATAATCTTGATAAGGATAAGGTGAAATTAATTCAGCAAGTAAGCCCTGAATTTTTTGAGAAATTAGATGCAGTTCAATCTTCAAATTCAGCAAGTGCAAGCGAAACCGCAAAGCAGCGAATTGATATTGACGCAGTGCTGCTTGAAGATTTAAAGGTTGCAAAAAGTAATTTGAATAAACAGTTACAAAATAATCCAGGTTCTTCAGATTTAAATAACAAGTTGAAGGCTATTGAAACACTTGAAGGCGATGCCTTAGATCGATTGATGGCAAATAATAAAATTATTGAATCTAAAGAAATGCTAATCGAACCTTCCACGGAAGAAATCAGTGAAAAAAGATCATTGCTATTGAAAGATACCGATTCACGAATTCAAATTTTAAAGTCTGATGCAAGCCTTACAGAAATTGAAAAACAAGAAGCAATAGTAGAGGAAAAAAACAATGCATTAAATCTAATCAATCAAGAAATTGTAAGGCTTTCAGAAAATAAGAATGTCGAACCCCAAGATCCATCCCTTCAAAAGGAATTGGCGATAACCAATTTACTTATTACTGATTTACAGTCAGAACTTTCTGCTGAACAAAAAACTTTAGCGTCGTTAAAGAAAAATGAGGTTTCGAAGACCGGTCAAGATACCAGTGAAATTAATGGGGGAATCAATAATAATAAAGAAGTTTTGCAATTGACAGAAGCATCAATAATGCAAGATTTGATGCCTCAATATGAAATAGAAAAGAATAGAATTCTTGATGACACCAAGTTAACCAAAAAGGATAAAAATGAGGCGTTACTCAATTTGGAAAATACATTCAATGAAAATATTAAAGACGAAAAACTGGTTTTGTTAGAACGTCTGGATTCAAACCCAAGTGATGCCGATGCAATAAAAAGGCTTGAGCTTCTCGAATCTTTGGAAGAGTATTCAGATGATGAATTATTGCGATTAAAGTCATTTGACTCCCTAGGTTCTTCGAGTGACATTGCTATCGAAAATGTTTCATCAATTGTGAATAGCGTTGCTCCTGATTACAACAAAAACAAGGAAGCATTGACGATTTCAAAAATGGAAGAGGCCAAGAAACTTGATCAATTGATAAAGCTTGAAGAACGTCTTTTAAATGATTTGAATACAGCGCGCTCCGAGGTTGAAACGCAATTGAAAAAGAATCCAAATGACCCCAAATTATTAAATGATAAGGAAAGTATAGATGAGGCTATAAAAGTTCACCAAATTGAGATTGAAAATTACTCAGAAAGTTTGGGAGATTTGAATAGAATCAATGAAAAAGAGCTTATTGTTCAGGATTTGGATAAGACCTATATCACAGATATTGAAAAATTAAACAAAGATTATTCGAGCACGAATCTTATAGAAATAAAGAATAGGGAAGAGGTTTTACAAGGCAGATTGGTAGAAAAACTAAATGAAAATAATGCAATACTAGCTGCTAAAAGTGATAAGAATTTAATTCGAGAAAATGAGTTAATTAATGAATTGATTGCAGAAAGTAAAGTCAGAGTTGCCAATTTAGATTTGAGTATTTCTGAATATGGATATAAAATTGAGTTCATTCAAGAAATTAGAATGAATGCACTTATGGATATCGAAATTCCTTCAGGATTTGATTCAAAAACAAAGGATGAATTAACCAGTTTGTCAAAAGACCTTCAGGACTATCAAGACGAATTATTAGAACTCGAAAACCAGAAGAAACTTAGCTTGGAAAAAAATCAGCAGGATAAAAATTTAACAGCTGAATTACAATGGATAAAAGAGGAAAGGGACTTGGTTGCAGCGCAACAACAAGAAGTTAAAATTAAAATTGAAAATCTCCAAAATGTCAGTCCTTCAAAGGTTGAAGATCTCCAATACCAAGATCAAGAATTGGCTGCATTGAAAGGGCGTGAAACTCAAATTCAAAATCAATTAGCTGCAGTTGAGTTGAATAAAAAGGATGAAAAGCTTCTTATTCAGGAGCTAGATCAAATTCAAGATCAAAAAAACAATCGCATTAATGAAATTTTAATCAACGAGGTTGATATGCTTTCACTAGCTAATGAGAAATTGAAAATTGAATTGCAAAATTCAAATGGTTCTGTTTCTAATGATGAAATGAAGGTTGTTGCTAACTATGAACAATCTGGACAAGAATTCATCAATTTGGCCTCTAAAACTAAGTCGATAGAAGAAAAGAATAATTTATTAATGCAAGCACAAACGAAGCAACTTCAAGCGAATGATTTATTGTTGAATGCTCTGACTGACTCAAAAATCAAAGAGGTTGAATCAGGTCTGGCTGCCTCTATTTTTAATTTAGATGAGAAAAAAAATCAATTGGAAATTTTGGAAATGCAAAGTCAAAATGTTCGCATTGAGATTGGAAATCTTGAGCAAGAAAAATCAACTGCGGGAAAGGGTGATATAGAGGCGCTGAATAATCAAATAATAAATAAGCAATTCGAACAAAAAGTATTGTATGAAAAGATAACATTACTTGAAGAGGAGATTCAACAAATGAAGCTTCAAGAATCATTACAAACAATTGAGGATCGCAGTAAGAATGTTAACATCAGTTTTGAAGATGAGATTAAATTGGCACAGACCAAAGAATATGCGAATTACTATGAAGAGGCATTAAATTCTTTGATACAGGAAAAAGAGGTAAGTGAGTTAGAGGCTGAAATCAATGCTATGCAAAATGATTTAAAAAATGAAATTGCGTTATCAGTTATCGAAAACAGAGAAGTTAATAATGATTTGGTTAATGCCAAAAAATCGGAATTGAATGTCCTTTATGAGCAATTGAGTATCGCGAAAAGTGAGTTGAGAGAATTACAAAAAAATGCAGACATTAAGCTTCCTTCAGAACGCAATACTTCATTGCAAATGCAAAATATGGCAAGCCGAGGGGTGAAGCCAATCGATGTTGAAGAACTGGCATTGGCTGAATTGAATTTACCAAAATCTGGAATTATCATAGATACAACTTCAAGTAAGGCTATTTCGGCATTAAAAAACCTTCCTCTTGACTTGAAAACACCATCTGGTCTGGTTTACCGAGTTCAGGTGGGAGCATTTTCTAAACCAATTCCATCTGATTTATTTAAAGAGTTTGCCCCCGTTACGACAGAAAAAATTCCCAATTCGAATATCACACGATACCTTGCCGGATATTTTAATTCGAGTGAAAAGGCAACAGAAGCCAGAGATCAAATTAGAGGTTTAGGTTACGCAGACGCATTTATTATTGCTTACTGCGATGGTGTAAGAATTTCAATAGCTGAAGCAAAAATACTCGAGGAGAGTGGTGAATGTATACCAAAGAAAGAAGATGAATTGGTAATGGAAGTCGCTACAAATGTTATTCAGCAATTAGGACTAGATACCGCAGCGCTTATTGTGGATGTTGACAAATACGATTACAATAAAGCCATAGGAGCTGCACAGGCTGAAGCAGCCGAAAAGCATTTAGGATTATTTTACACAGTTCAAGTTGGCGTTTTCTTACATCCCGTAAATGCTACAACAGTTAAAGAGATGTCACCGTTGATGACTGAGCGCTTAACAAACGGAACCATTCGTTATTCAGTGGGAATGTTCCATTCGGCTCAAGAAGCAACACCTACTAAGCAATTGGCAATTGAAAAAGGTGTTTCAGATGCTTTCATTACAGCTTATTATAAGGGAAAACGTATTTCTGTTAATGAGGCACAAAAGCTTTTGGAATTGAATGGATCCAAAATATTAGAACCATTGGAGACATTTAATACTGAACTTAAAGTTGATATTGTCAAAGTTGATACTTCAAAGGTAATTGCTAATGTAGTAGAGTATAACGATGAAATTGAGGTGGCAACAATTAAATCAAATCCAAAGATTTATCAGATTGTAACCAAGAAAAAATTTAACGAATTTCCAAGAGATGTTCTGAATCGCTACAACATGAAAGGACAGTTTTATTTTGATGAAAAGGATAGTATCGTTAAGTCAAATTTAATTAACGAACAAGAAGATTTACCAGGAATCTATTACTTCAAAGATGATGTGGACACCTTGATTTTTGAAGATTCTAGCGCATTGATATTAAAACATTTAAAAATAAAATGTAATGGAAAAATTCCAGGAGACGTAATGGACTGGTTAAACAAAATTAATTTGAGAAAGGAGTTTTATTCAAAAGAAAGTCTTATTGAAATTTGTATATTTGATATAGATGAAACCAAGCTGAAAGGGTATGAGGATAAACTTAATCAGTTTGGCTTGAGTTTCGAGTATATTATTCCTGAACAATTCAAATAAAATAGTTAACGATGAATACTCAAACTTCTCATGAATTTATAACAGAAGATTTAATAGTAGAAAAAAAAGATTTGATAGTTTACAATGATGATTTTAACACTTTTGATCATGTTATTGATTCATTGATAAAAGTATGTGAGCATTCTCCAATTCAAGCTGAACAATGTACATGGATTATCCACAACAATGGAAAATGTCAAGTGAAAAGAGGAGAATTTGAAGCATTGGAGGGAATGTGCACGGCATTACACGATAGAGGATTGAGTGCAGTAATCGAGTAAACTATATTTCCATTTGCTCAAATAAAAAAAGTGCTTATCTTTGCACCCAAAATTAAGGCCCCGTAGCTTCCGCCTTCACTTTCGTTACTACGGACAGGCGTTTCGCTACTAAGCCAAAAAAAAAAGGCCTCGTAGCTCAACTGAATAGAGCACCAGATTACGGCTCTGGAGGTTTAAGGTTTGAATCCTTACGAGGTCACTCTGATGAAAGCACTGTCTGAAGGACGGTGCTTTTTCATTTAAACCTGACGCTGAGCAAGTTTGCTCAAGTAAAGGGGGAATGAAAAAGCGCCATTTTTTGCAATGCAAAAAGTGCTTTGATCCACTGCACGTTATTAGTAAGGAACTTTAATCCTTACGAGGTCACTCTGATGAAAGTACCATTTTTTGCAATGCAAAAAAGTACTTTGCGCCACTGCACGTTAATACTAAGGAGCTTTAATCCTTACGTAAACTTTTTAAATCTTAAACTTACCTTAACCATATTTAAGAAGTCAAAAGCATTAAATTTCCTCATTATTTATTTAATGTTATCTCCCGAAAATTATGCTCTTCAAATAATGTATTTAATAAAAAAATATCAATTTTGTATGGCTTGATAATTTAATGTCATAAAAATCTACTCATGCTCGACCAAATCATTGGAAAATACCGCCTCACACGCTTCATTGGAGAAGGAGGAATGGCAAATGTTTATGAAGGAATTCATGTTACCCTAGGAACCAAAGCCGCAATAAAAATTTTAAATCCCATTCTTGCAAAAAACGATCAGTTCAGACAACGTTTCCAGAACGAAGCTGCTTTTATGGCTTCATTAAATCATCCCAATATTACCAAAGTGTTCGATTTTGAAGAGGATGAGAGCCATTTAGCAATTGTTATGGAACTTTTAGAAGGTATGGATTTAAACGATTGGGTTAAAGAGAAAGGAGCATTTACTTTTCAAGCTTTTAAACCGATTTTTGATCAAATTCTTCAAGCATTTAACTATGCCCATAATAAAGGTATTCTGCATCGTGATATCAAACCTTCCAATATTTTCATAGATCCAAATGGAGAGGTTAAAATTCTTGATTTTGGCATCGCTAAATTGTTTGGTACCGGAAATGAAATGACACAAACAGGTACCCAAATGGGAACACCTGCATACATGAGTCCCGAGCAAGTTCGCGCAGATAAATCTATCGACCATCGCTCTGATATTTATTCCTTAGGTGTTACCTTGTATTTTGCTTTGGCAGGTAAATCGCCTTATGATACTGAAAATGAATCTCAATTCGATATCTTCAATAAAATTGTTTATGAAAACCTTCCTGAACTAAAAGATAACGATTTAGCGAACAGGATAATTAAAAAAACATGCGAAAAGGATAGAGCGTTGAGGTTTCAAAGTGTGGAAGAAATTGAGTATTCGATTGGTTCAAACAAAATAGTCAAAGATTATTCAAAAAATACTTATGCTGAAAGATTTAGTAATGAAGGCTATTCTTCCCAATCCAATGGTATTCAAAGGGTAAATTCAAACGAGAGAAATACCAAAAGAAAGCGCGTTAATTTTGGATTGATCATATTTCTTTTTACGGTCGTTGTTGCAATTGCTGCTTATCTTGCATTATACGTTTCCAAATATAGCCCTGATGTAAAAGAAACGAAAAATGATTCTTTAGATGTTGTTGAAGATAGGGCAACAAACAATTCCGAAATTGCAGATGAACCAGTTTCAGTTCCGCATGAAGCAACAGCGGATTCCACTTCTCAGTTATCTGATGAAGTTCCGTTTGAGATTGGTGTTGAAAATAATAATATTATCACTGAATCGAAAGCAGAGGATACACTTTAATTATTTGATTAGACTTGCTTAGATTATTTCAATCAACCTTATCATTCCTCCTTTGAGTGAATTCTTTATATTTGTTTAATATATACTGAACAAGAAACTTTTCGAACTACTAGATTAACTTTTCACTTCAAATGATAGGTAAAAATATTTTAAATTATGAAATCAAATCCCTCATTGGTGAGGGAGGCATGGGGAATGTTTACCTTGCTGAACATACTCAGGTTAGTCGAAAAGTTGCAATAAAAGTTTTATTGCCTCAATTTCTTAAAAATGAGGAAATAAAAACGCGATTCAAAAATGAGGCTTCGACTCTTGCACATTTGCAACATCCCAACATCGTTGGTCTTTTTGATTATCTGGAGGACGAAACAGGCATGTATCTCATAATGGAATATGTTGAAGGTGCGGAGCTTAGTGATCACATCGCAAAAGTTACAGGTCCAATGCCTGAAAATGTTGCAGTTCCAATAATGACTCAAGTATTGAGCGCCTTTTCCTATGCCCATAGCAAAGGCATCGTGCATAGAGACATTAAACCGGCTAATATTCTTATTACAAAAGATGGTTCGGTTAAAATACTGGATTTTGGAATTGCAAGAATTTTAGGGGAAGGGAATTCAAATCTTACCAAGACAGGCACACAGATGGGAACGGTTTACTATATGTCCCCAGAACAAGTTCAAGGTAAAAAAGTGGATATTCGTTCCGATATTTATTCCTTGGGTGTCACCTTCTATCAAATGCTTACTGGTGCAAATCCTTATAAAGACTTACATACCGAGTACGAGGTTTACTCCAGAATTGTTAAAGATGACTTGCCAGCGGCCAGCACAGTATATCCTGGTGTTCCGAGTTATTTAGAATCGATTGTAAATCGTGCATTACACAAGGAGCCCTCAGATCGTTTTCAAGATTGTGATGAGTTCTTAAAAGCATTGAGCCAAAAGACAAATCAAGTAATTGATAATAAAACACAAGTTGGTTCAGGATATATACCTCCTGTTCAAAATCCAACCCCAACTAAAACCAATTCAGAAGGTGCAAACGTAGCAGCCATATTTTCTTTGATTCTTGCTGTTTTGTGCTTATTGACAGCGTTTATTCCTGCATTTACACAAGGTAAATTTGATCCTTTTCAATTGAAAATAGTCGCTTCAGCTTCTATTTTTATTGGTTTCTTGTCAATAATACTTGGAATAAAAGGACTCGGTAATGTAAGAAATAATTCGGTCAATCCAGCATCAAAAGGCACAGCCAGGACTGGACTTATTTTAGGAAGCATAGCAACCCTATTGGCTTTGGTTGTTGCAATACTTTTTGTTTTTACCACGATTTTAGCAGATCCTGATGGAGATGGGTTTATTGGAGATGCTGATAAATGTCCGAATACCTTTGGCACTGTAAATGGATGTGAGGATTCCGATAATGATGGTGTAAGAAATATAGATGACCAATGTGAAGATTTATTTGGTGATTTAGCGCACAACGGTTGTCCTGACTCTGATGAAGACGGAATATTTGATGATTTGGATGAATGTGACACTACAAAAGGTCCTGGAGAAAATAATGGTTGTCCTTTAAGTGATATGGACGGAGATGGAGTTCCTGACGATGCAGATGAATGCGACGATAAAGTAGGGCCTATGGAAAATAATGGATGTCCTTTAACTGGAAATGTTGTGTTTTGGTTTGATGTAAATAACTCAGATTTTAAAAGTTATTTTGATGAGTATTCTACATTGAAAGTAGTTTTTGACGGAAAAACAAAATCAATCACAAGTTTCAGTACAAGTCAACCGGATTGTGGAGACGATTTCTGCGCAACTTTCGAGGAAATTGAACCTGGGGCTCATGAATACCAAGCTTTTGATGAATATGGAAGTCTAATACTTTCAGGAACCGTAATGATATATTCTCAAGAATGTGTTTCTGAACCTATTACTTATGTATACGGGGATTAATTAATAAACTTAAAATACAATAATATGAATGGATTTAAACAATGCGCTAGTGGACATTTCTATAAAGATGATATCCCAAATTGTCCTTATTGTCCTAGTGGTCAGCAAAATAGTGCAACTTCAATATCGAATTTGGATAAAACTGTTGTCCCAGGCGGTGGAAATAATGATGAGAAAACCCAAGTTTTTGGTGGACAACCAACAAGTGGTAATGCACCTACCAATGTTTTTGGCAGCAGTGCAGGTGCACCGGCTCCAAGCGGTGCACCAAGAGATTTAAATAGAACTTACATTGCAGGCGTTACAGATAATGTTTCTGCAGATGGTAGTTCAAATCAAGAAGTTGCACCAAGAGCCGCAAGGAAAATAGTGGGTTGGATTCTATCTTACACACTAGATCCGATGGGAGTTGATTACAGAATTTATGAAGGTTCGAATACTATTGGTAGAGACCCAGGTAATACGATAACAATTACAAAGGATCCTACGATTTCAAGTGAACACGTAAATATTCTGTACAAAAACGGTAAGTTTTATATCAAGGATAAAATGACGGCCAATGGTACTTTTTTAAATGGAGAGGAATTGGAAGTGGAGAAAGCTTATGACCTTTTAGACGGGGATATAGTTCGCTTTGGAAATACAGAATTTAAATTTAAGTCATACGAATAAATTGTTTTAATGGATATGAATTTGCTTTCAAAAAGTTTTAAGGTTACTAGATTACTATTTGCCATTCTTCTATTTAATTCATTTGGAATTTTTGCACAGAAAACGGAAGTTGATGTTAGAAATATAAACACCGATAAATACCCTGAAATATCTGGTAACCTATGGGTTAGGGATCCTTCAGGAATTGATTTAGAAAGTGTTTTTTTTAATGAAAATGATAAATCGGTAAAGGTAAATTTTGGAAAACTTAGTAATTCAGATTCATTAGCAACCAATAAACAAATTATCTTTTTAGTTAAAAATGCTGAAAATGAGGCAGAGTATAATTGGTATAAATCAGTTTTAATTCAGGCGATTAATAGTGGTGTGATAAAATCGGGTGATAAGGTCGATATAGTGGCCTATAGCTCAATGTTTGATAACCATATGCTATTTCCAAATGCTTTTTCTTTTACAGACAGCAAAAGCGAATTAATTAAGAAAATAGATCTAATCAGAAGTCAACAGCGGCTAGAAAGTAATGGAAAAGTTCAAACACTTATCGCTATTAATGAGGCTTTAGAGAAACTAGAAGCGCTTAAAATTAATCTTCCAGGTGGAATTTTTGTGCTTTCTGACGATAATATTTTAAATTTCAATTTTGTTGGTGAAACTCCAGGTATTCGCTCTAAAAGATTAAATATTCCAATTTATGGCATAACATATAAGCAAACCGAAACACCATACGACATTGAAGAACTGTGTCAACAAACTTATGGCCGATACACTGCTGTTACAGAAACGACATTGGCTTCAACATCTCTTGTCGAATTTTTAAAAGAATTTGAAAAACGACATTCAGGTGTTTATTATCCTTTCACCTACAATACCACGTTTGAAAAGGATGGTAAGAGCCATATCGTGAAAATCGATTCGAAAAAAGGTCAATCCGCTTTTGGATTATTGATACCTACCAAAACATTCATGGAGTGGGTTAAAGAAAATTGGTTATTGTGTACCATCATTCTATTGCTTTTAATCATTCTTCTGGTTGTTTTGATACTCTTTAATAGAAACAACAAATTGAAGAAACAACAAATAGATGAAGAACGGCAACGCCAAATTGCACAAATGGAGGAACAACAGTCGGTTGCGGATAGAAAAATGGAATTGCAGGATAATGAGTTAAAAAGAATTCGCGATGAAGAATTAAGAGCAGCTCAAGAAGCTGAAAGAAAGAGGTTTTTGACTAACCAAGAAGAAGAGGATAAAAGGCAATTTCAGAAAATGTTAGAACGTGGTAATTTGCCGTGGTTCGAATACAGATTTGGCAGTGAATCTGGAAGTTATCAGATTCAAGTACCGAGGTTATCTGTCGGTAGGGATGAATCCAATGTATGGAGAATCAATCATCCAACAGTTTCAAGGAAGCATTTTGAGTTAACTTTCAAGGATTATGTTTACTCGATTGCTGATGCTGGAAGTTCAAATGGACTTTTTGTAAATAATCATAAAGTCATGAAGGCTGAATTGAAACACGGTGATTGCATTCAAATCGGTGAAATAATGCTGACATTTCACATTTAAAATTAAGAAAATGAAATATATTAACAGATCCCTTACCGATGTTGGAAAGGTCAGAAGTGCAAATGAAGATTCATTAGGAGAGGCACTAACGCCAAATGGCCATTTATTCGTCGTCTGTGATGGGATGGGGGGGCACGTAGGTGGTGCGGTCGCATCATTTAAAGCTGTAGAAAGTTTGATTGAGTTTTTTCAAAAAGACACACACGATAACCCAATTCAAGCACTTGACCATGCGCTTTCCTTTGCAAATGAGCAAATATACGCTGCTGCAATGATTCAACCCGAATTGAAAGGCATGGGTACAACCGCTGTGGCTGTTTTGGTTCGAAATGAAGAATGTTATATCGCGCACGTTGGTGATTCTAGGATTTATTTATTCTCCGATGGAAAACTAAATCGTTTAACCAAAGATCATTCTTATGTACAAACCTTGGTAGATGCGAATATTATAGCAGATGAAGAAGCAGAAAATCATCCCAATAAAAATCAAATATTACAAGCTTTAGGGATTGCCCCTGTTGTCAAAAGCTCAGTATGCGCGTCCCCCATCCTTCCTAAAACAGGTGATGTGTTTCTGCTCTGTTCAGATGGACTCAACGGAATGGTTAATGACCGCGAAATGGAAAGATTATTGAATCAAAATCCATTAGAAGTATGGCCTCAGGTTCTCGTTAATGCTGCTTTGGAGGCGGGTGGTAAAGATAATGTGACGGCCTCTATTATTGAAATTACTGAAAGTACCAATGCGAAGTCATCTTTCGTAAATTTTAATCCAAAAACTGTTGAAGATTTAGATAAGACCAGAGAAGTCTCAATTGAAGACATTAATAGATCTACAGACGATAAAAAGGGCATAAAAAAATCAGCAAAAAGAATGTATATTTTCGCTGCTGTAGGTTTTATGTTAAGTGCGATTGCATTTTTATTAGTATTCATTTTCAATAAATCGGATGAAACAGAAAAAGTAACCATGCAACCACCAGTTGTGAATCCTCAAGTTAAGGACTCCATTATAACTAGAGATTCTCTTCAAAGAATATTGAATGTTTCTGCTTGCGACTCCCTAAATCTAATTAAGCTGAACAATAAGGAGTGTAAAAATCAAGTGGATACGATTTTTGAACGTAAATGCAATAGTTTTAATAGCCTAATTGAAATTAAAAGTTCAATTATAAAGGTTAGTTTTATTGCTATTAAATCAATTAAAACCGATAATTCAAAATATCGAACACTTGGTGCTATAGCTAAAGAATTCAACAATACTTGTAATGGTGTTACCATTAAGCAAATTGTAGAATATAATATCAATAACAATGTGGATTTGAGTGCTGACAATAAGAAATTACTTAAAGAGCAAAAGATTGATATTGGTTGGACAATACTATGTCCGCCTTGCAATACCAATAAAATTAATTAAACATGCCATCTTACCGTGTTGTTAGAATAGGAAGAGCCAATGACAATGACATTGTTCGAAATGATAATTCGGTGTCGCGATACCATTGTGAAATCCATTTTGACGAATACGGTAATGCCTTTTTGAAAGATTGCAATTCTACTAATGGAACATTTGTTAATGGTAATAAAATAGTTGGAACACTTCGTTTGCATTCAAATGATATTGTTAGATTGGGAATAGATGTTCCTTTACCTTGGAATGAATGGAAAAATGGTATTAAATCGACAGAAAAACCGCCAACGCTAACTGGAAATCAAAGTACACCAATCCAAAATCCTTTACCAGAAAAAAACAGAACAAATACCACATGGATAATTGTCTTAGGTAGCCTTGCGTTTATACTTTTATTGTTTTTGATTTTTTTCCTTCTTAAAAGTTCTGGAAACGCAGTCTCCTTTGTCGATGAGCCTGAAATTATAGATAAAAGTAAAGCAAACGATTTACGTGACCAACCCATATTGATTTCGGAAGAAGAACGTCAAGAAAAGGCAAAAAAAATAACATATGATTTTTCATGCTTGGGAGACGAATCAGATTACGGATCTTCTGAAGTTATTGATATGCTTGAAACTGCCGATAAAGAAATAACAGATAACTTATCCAATCCGGTAACTATTAGGGAAGAAATAGATTACGGGGAATTGGTATATGAGGATACAAGAAGTCAATATGATTTCGTGAGCACTGGTAAACGACTGAAAAATCTAGAAAATTTATTGGATATTTTGGTCAAAAATATTCCAAGTGCAAAGGGCTTTAGGTATTCAATTTATTTAATTCAATCAAATGAGCTAAATGCATTTACCGCTGGAGGTAAAATTTTTGTTACAAGCGGAATGTATGATTTCTGTAAATCAAATGATGAGCTGTCTTGTGTAATCGGTCACGAAATTTATCATAATGAATTGGGACATATCAATGAAATCTTAAAAAAGCAAAACTTGCTCACTCCAGATGGAGCCGTTCTTTTAAGTGCAATAACAGCCTCATTTGGGCAAAAGAAAGAAACCCATTGTGATTTAAAAGGAATAGATTTGGCCATTGCATCGGGTTTCAACGCATGTGTTTCTGTAGAGCTATGGGATCGGATGAAAAAAGCTTCGGGTGAAGGCGAATACAATGTTTTGGAAAATATTTTCCGCACGCACCCTTATTCAGCAAAACGAGGCGCTTGCAATAGTAATCATATCCTGACAAATTATAATTTTGATTGTAATTCAACTGAAAAATAGGCAAAAATGAAAAAGTTAATTCCAGTAGTATTGATTTCTGTCTTTGTTCTTTTAATTGTA
>CANJNE010000032.1 GCA_947475275.1 Flavobacteriales bacterium
TCCAGATTGTCTTCATATAAAAACCATTATTATTCATATTTATACGCTGCAATTTTTCTCAAACAAGTTAAGGTACAATGGGAAAAAGCGGGCTTTCCAATTGACCACCGACCTGAAATTCTTGCTACACTCTTCAATGTGGGCTATCCTCAATCAGTTCCAAAAGCAGACCCAAAAGTTGGTGGATCTACAATTAAAATAAAAGATAAACCATATACTTTTGGAGCTATAGCCTACCAGTTCTATTATTCTGGCGAGCTCTTTGAAGCTTTTCCTTTCGAAATGAAAAAATTTGACTGTTATGAATAAATTATTAATCGGCTTAACTACAATATTTTTAATTATTAACTGTCAAAATGATCTTTTTAGTCAAACCTCTACTGAGGACACATTAAAAATTCAACAACCCGATTATACCTTTACTTCAATAGGAAAAGGGATAGAATTTTGCGAAACGGATGCACCTTTAAAGTCTGTTGTGAATGATTCTAAATTGACAATTATTAGAATCGAACCTTCCTTATTTGAATTTGAATTGAAGGCATTTACTGAAAATGGACAAAAAAGAACTGTAAAAGAATGGGCCGACACCTTTGATTTTGATATTGTACTTAATGCTGGGATGTACGAATTATCAGATGGTAAAACAAGTAGAGGTTACCTGAAAAACTATCAACATCACAACAATGCCACATTAAGAGAAAATTACAATTCTATGATTGCATTTAACCCTGTAGATAGCCTCGATGCATCTTTTAAAGTGTTGGATTTGGAGTGCGAAAATTGGCACGAAGTAAAAGATGACTACCACACCTTTGCTCAAGGACTAAGAATGATTGATTGTAATCAAGGATTAATTGGATGGAATAAACGCAAGCAATCGTGCAGTATGCTCGTAACAGCCATGGATCCAATGCATAGGGTTTATTTTATTTTTACACGTTCTCCCTACACGCACAATGAAATGATTCAATTTATGTCGGCAATGCCTTTTGAATTGTACAATGCTATATACATGGAAGGTGGTCCGGAGACCAGTTTGTACGTTAAAACAGATCAAACCACCATAGAAAGAATTGGTAGTTATGTTTCAGACTCCTATGAAAAAGACACAAACAATACTTTTTGGAAACTTCCCAATATTATAGGGATAAAATTGAAAAATTAAATTTCAAAAGTTAATCCATCAAAAGCTAAATTGACTCCTTTTGGCAATTCTGTCTCAATTTCATCGTGCAACCCAAAGAGGTGTGAGATGTGTGTGAGATAGGTTTGTTCAGGTTTTATAATATCAACGAATCTCAGCGCCTCATCCAAGTTAAAGTGTGATAAGTGGGATGAACGATGCAATGCATTTACAATGAGAATCTTTGTTCCCTTAATCTTTTCAATTTCTTCTTCACTAATTGTTTTAGCGTCAGTAATGTAGGTGAAATCCGCTATTCTAAATCCCAACACTGGCATTTTGTAATGCATTACCTGAATAGGTGTAACTATAGGTCCGTCTGGTAGCTTAAATGGATCAGTTGAAATTTGATTCCATTCTACCTCAGGAATTCCGGGGTACTTAACTTCAGAGAAAATATAATGAAATTCCTTTTGAATGGCTTTATAAACCCTTTCGGTTGAAAATATATCCATTTTTCTACCTTCACGATAATTAAATGCGCGAATATCATCAAGCCCTCCTAGATGGTCTTTGTGTTCGTGTGTATATAAAACTCCTCTTAAAGATTTAACTTTTTCTCGGAGCATTTGCATTCTGAAATCTGGACCAGTATCAATAACATAATTTTGTTCTTCAGCCGAGATTAAAATGGAACTTCTTAAACGTACATCCTTGCTATTACCAGATTGGCAAACTTCACATTCACAAGCTATTACGGGAACACCTTGCGAAGTACCTGACCCTAATACTGTTACTCTCAAAATTCAACGTTTGAGGCGAATTTAAGCAATACTTAATTAATTCGAATTAAACGAATAATAAATATTATCCAACCAATTATGATCAATAATCCTCCTAAAGGTGTTACGGGACCTAAAAACTTTAAATTTATTACCAATAATTGCTCAATAGACAAAAGGTAAATAGAGCCTGAGAATAACAGAATTCCAGATAATTGGAATATAAAAAAGGTTCGCAAAGAAAATGGAATCTTATCAGCTAAAAAACCAAATAGCAACAATATTAGACTTATAAAAAATTGATATCTTACACCCACTTCAAATGATTGCAGTTTTTCGGAAGTCAGCGTATCTTTTAAAGCATGTGCTCCAAAAGCTCCTAAAATTATTGCCGTTACAAATAAAATTGAACCTACAATTACAATTTTTTTATTGATCATTTCTTAAGATTTAATGAATAATCTAGAACTTGCTCCCAATCTTTCCATTTACCCATATTGTTTATTGTTTCATTGTGCCAAATGAAAGAAAACTCACCACCAAATCTTTCTATTTCTTCATAAAGTTTACCAATCACTTTCAATGCATCATCAACAGTTAATTTCATATACTCATTTAAGGTACCATCCATATATGTGAACGGGTGAATTGTGAGA
This sequence comes from Flavobacteriales bacterium, assembly GCA_947475275.1. Taxonomy (GTDB): domain Bacteria; phylum Bacteroidota; class Bacteroidia; order Flavobacteriales_D; family Crocinitomicaceae; genus M0103. The sequence continues at coordinate 2,565 of CANJNE010000032.1, forward strand.
TCTGTTGCTTTATTCTGCAACAGATTAAACCATTTATGCGACCTTACCGTTCCTGATCGAAAGCCAGGTTGTTCCGCATAACCCATTGTAAAATCATGTTTAATATTTAGTTTAATTAAAGATTCATAAGTATCTGGTAAACAAAGTTTTAAAAAATGATTTCTAGAATAATCTATATCAGTTTTAATTATTGAATTCAACCTTTGAATTTCAAGTTCTAGCTGACTCAAATTGTTACTGGACTGGTAACTTGGATGAATTCCAATATTTAAAAACCCACTTAATTTTCTAATGAGCTTTTGTTGCTGAAAGTTTGAAGAAGGTAGATTTTTATCATATTTACTGAAATCTCCAAGTAGCCAGAAAACATAAACTTGAAAAGATTTAGAAATTTCCTTAATTCTGTCGTAGGTATCATATGGATCAATATTCTTTCCTTTTAAAACCTTACTTCTTTCTTGTATACGCGAAAAATTGAGGTTAACTAAATCTTTAGAAAAAGATAAAATTCGTCGCACTAAAGATTTATTTTTATATGCAAAAGCATTATCAATATCGAATGTTGGGATGATTGCAACCGCTTTAGGAACAAACATGAACTCCTTTCCATTACCCTTATATATAAATTCTAATATGTCCTTCGACCACCGATCACAAGTTAGTTTACTTAACCAATCAAACTTGTAATTGATACTTTGAAAAGATGTAAATCTATTGTGATGATCTCTTTCATAAGTTAAATATTCCTCATATCTGCTTAAAACAAAAAATACAGATGCTATAGGATCAATTATACCATCAAAAGTTAAACAAAATTCACTATTAAAAATTTCCTTATCGAGAGCGAAATTTCTAATATTGGTTTCAAATAGAAGAACACTAGGAATTAGACCCGGAATATCATCATTATTCAACTTCGAATAATTGAATTTCACACCATCTTCAATGAGAAACTTGCCGTAATTATCGGTTAATTCATATTGGACATCCTGAATTTCAAAAATGAATTCAAATGTATACCTAACACGATCGGTGATTTTCTCAACGTAAACCAACAAAACTAAAGCGCTTCAATTATTCGTTCACAAATAAAATCTGCAGCATTTCCATCACCATAAAAGGGTGGAAAAGTAAAATCGGTTTTTTCCACTAGAGATTGTGCTTTTGAAAGTATTTGAGACGAAATAATTTCGCACAACTCAGCGTTTCCATTTCGAACCAATTCAATCCACTCTGTGTTATCTCGAAGAACTAAGCATGGTTTTTCGAAGAAATATGCTTCTTTTTGCAATCCCCCACTATCTGTGATAATTAAGCGCGTATTTTTCTCTAATGCTATCATATCTAGAAATCCCATTGGTTGCGTAACGATTATCTTTTCGTTGCCAAAAAATTCCTCGATAATTTCTTCATTTAAAGTTTCGTAAATTGCTTTTTTTGTTCTTGGATGTAATGGCCATACAATTGGTAATGTCTGACTATTCGCCAGTTTAATAAAACCTTCAAGAATTTCCTTTAATTTTTCGGATTTATCAACGTTTTCTTTTCTATGTATAGTAGTCAGGATGTATCCATTTACCTGAACACCTAATTCTTGAAGCACATTAGACTTTGTATCAGAGGCCTTTGAGTAATATAACGAGTTATCAAGCATTATATCTCCACAATGAAAAATTTTCGGTTGATTTGAAGAAGCTTTTTCTGCTTCATGTGAAACCAATCCTTCATTTTTTAAATTATCGATTGCCGATTGAGTAGGACAAAAAAGTAATGCGGATAAATGATCTGTTAGCACACGATTTACTTCTTCGGGCATTGTTTTATCATAGCTTCTCAATCCAGCCTCAATATGAATTAGAGGTATTGAAAACTTAGATGCAGTTAATGCACCAGCCAAGGTTGAATTTGTATCACCATAGACCAAAATACAGTCAGGATTTTCTTTTGAAATAATATCTGCTAATGAAGATAACATTCGAGACAATTGAAGCACATCAGTTACCCCACCTACACCTAAATTATAGGATGGCTGCATCAATTCCAACTCATTAAAAAACAAATCGGACATTTCTTTATCGTAATGCTGACCTGTATGAACGAGGATTTCTTCTACTTGATTGTTATGTCTTGTTTGAATGCATCTACTGAGCGCTGCAGATTTTATTATTTGGGGTCTTGCTCCAATTACAGTTAAAATCCTTTTTTTAGTCATCTTACTAAAGTATTTCTCCATGATCTGAAAAGCTAAAATAGCCATTATCTGTGAAAATCAAATGATCTAATATTGGCAAATCTATGTATTTACCAAATTCAGCAAGCCTTTTTGTTAAAGATTTATCTGCATCACTCGGTTTTAATTGGCCGCTGGGATGATTATGTGCTAAAATTATTGCTTGCGCTCCCCTTTCCAATGCTGCTTTAAAAATAACCTTGCCATCGGCAACCGTCCCTGAAAACCCTCCAATAGAAATTTGCTTTGATCCAATTACATCATTTGCTCTATTTAAAAATACAATATGAAATTCCTCATGTTGAAGTGATTCAAAATGATGACGCATATATCTATACACGTCTGATGAGGATGTTAATTGAATCCTAGAATTTACACCTTGCTTTTCTCTTCTTCTAGAAAGCTCGAATGCAGCCAATAGTGAAACAGCTTTAGCCTCACCTATACCATTAAACTTAATTAGGTCATGGAAAGTCAGTCGAAAAACATCTGCTAAATTATTATTGGTTGAAGCCAAAAGTTGCTGAGACAATTCAACAGCTGACATTTTTCTTGTTCCAGAACCAATAATTATGGCTATAACCTCCGCATCAGATAAAGAATTACGACCTTTGAGAATATATTTTTCACGCGGACGGTCGTCTTCCGCCCAACTTTTAATTGAGGAAATTTGAAGCATAGAGGTAGGTTAAAATTCTTAATGAAATTAAAAAAAATCTACCAACTTTACAAATCAAAGTTAAGAGGAGAATGGATTCAATTACTCAAATTGTACTTGGGGCTGCAGTTGGTGAAGCAGTTGCCGGAAAAGAATTAGGAAATAAAGCTGCCTTTTGGGGCGCGGTAGCCGGAACCATTCCAGATTTGGATGTCCTTTTCATGGGATTTTTCAATCCAATTGACGCATCTTTGTTTCACAGAGGCTTTTCACATTCCTTTCTTTTCGCTTGCATCCTAGGACCTATCATGGGAATTACCCTGCATCGAATAAGTAAAAGAAAAATAAGTTTGAAGTCATGGATACTATTGTTCTTTTTGGGAATTTTAACCCATCCAATTTTAGATATGTTTACAACCTATGGAACAGAATTTCTTTGGCCATTCCCAAACAGGATCGCTTTTAATACAGTTTTCGTTATTGATCCTTTGTATACAATTCCATTTTTAACATGTTTAATACTGGCATTGCGACTACCTAAATCAAGTAACAAAAGATTTCATTTGAACTTGGCTGGCATTGTTTATTCTACTATTTATTTACTTCTTGGTGTAGTTTTAAAATTATCAATTTTGGCTATTGAGAATAACAACTCAACATCTAATGAGCTATTCATTGAACGGACCTCTGTGTCACCGATGCCTTTAACTATTTTTTATTGGATGAAAATTAAAGAAGATGAGGATAATTTTTATGTTAGTCATTCAAACATTTTTCATCCAGAACGCAATAAATTTTCAGATACGCTAAGGAAAAATCATGATTTTTTAAATAGGTTTGATGGCCAAATTGATGTAAAAAAAATTGATTTCATCACCAAGGGCTATTTTACCTTAGAAAAAAGTATTGGCAACATTCAAATTCATGATCTTCGCTTCGGAACTTTAAACCCATTAACAGATGGAAAAGTCAAGCATCCTTTAATGGGTTATTATTTCCAATTTGACCAAAACGAGAACATAACTAAAATTGAAAAATTAAGAGCTCAGGAATTGTCTCAGTATTTAGATTTTAAAAATTATATTTATCAAATTTTCAACTGAAATTGAATCTAAAAAGCATGACTTATTCCTTAAAAGGATGTTCAAAAGTTTAAATATCAATTATAAATTAGATTTACATTACAATTATTTTTGTCAAAAAATCAGAAAAATGAAAATTACCTTAGTCTTTTCAATTCTTGCCATTTTAACTGTTGGCTGTGCCCAAACAAATTCAGATTCAAAAAAAGATACAGTTATTCCTGTTAAGAAAGTTGAAGTGAATTTAAAAAAACAATACATACTTGATGATTACCTTAATGATTCAATAGCACTTGACAAAGAAGTTGAAACCATTTTCAATCAGTTAGATGATACGGCAATTGTAGCGCAATTAATTATGCCTGCTGTCGGAAGATTAGGCCAAACAGATAATACCATTCAAAAACATATCAGCGACAGAATAATTGGTGGTGTTTTGATGCTAAATGGCACAAAAGAAGACTTCACTTCATGGATTAACAAATACAATCAAATGAATGATTCCATTGGAAACCTTCCTTTTCTTTATAGTGCAGATGCCGAACCTAGCTTGGTAAATAAAAAGATCATTGGATCAAAGACAGTGAAAAAAGCAAACGAATTAGCAAATATTGATGAAGTAAGACAAGTTGCACAAACCATTTCTAACGAGTTATTATCGATAGGCATCAATTATAATTTTTCTCCTGTTGTTGACATGTCTCCCAATAAAACTGTGGGATACAGAAGTTTTGGTGCTGTTCCAGCAAATATCATCCCATGGTCAAATGCGTTCATTGAAGAATCACAAAAAAAGAATATTATAGCAACTGCTAAACATTTTCCAGGTCATGGACTTGTTTCCGGTGACACTCACAAATCCTTACAAATGATTGATGGTGAGTTAAAAGAAATTGGTAATTATCCCGAACTTATTAATAATGGTGTTCTTTCGATAATGATTGCTCATATTGGTGTAAAAAACAATGAAAAATACAATACCAACGGATTACCTGCGAGTATATCCAAAACAATTGTCACTGATTTACTGCGGAATGAATACGGTTTTAAAGGACTTATTGTCACAGATGCGATGAACATGGGAGGAGTATCAAGCATCGTCAATTGTGAAGTTAAAGCCGTAGATGCTGGGTGCGACATTGTATTAATGCCTGTTGATGCTGCAAAAGCTCACGCCCAAATTTTAACCAAATACAAAACGGATTCAGATTTTAAAGCAAAAGTTGATGCTGCGGCTAAACGAATCATACGAATGAAAATAGCCCTAGGCTTAATGAATAACAAACAATAAATCCGCAGATAAACGCTTCTATTAATTCACTTTTATTGTTTTTGCAATTTCTTTGGCTTTATCAACAAGAATCTGAACTTCTTCATTTCCTGAGATTAAAGCAACTCCCATTCTTCGGTATTTTCTAGTTGAAGGTTTTCCGAAAATTCGAATATCGCTATTCGGGATAATCAACGCCTCTTCAATACCTGAAAATGTGGGAAACGTATCTTTATCTTCATTGGCCAAAATCACTGCACTTGCACCTTTTTTCTCCAACACTATTTCATTGATTGGAAAACCTAGAATTGCTCTTGCGTGAAGTTCAAATTCCGATAGATTTTGCGTGCCCGCCAAAGTAACCATACCTGTGTCATGCGGCCTTGGTGACAATTCTGAAAAATAAGCGCCATCATTGGTAATAAAAAATTCAACACCCCAAATGCCGCTTCCCGTTAATGCCATAGTAACACGTTGAGCCATCTGCTGTGCTTCAATTAAATGCTCTGGATCCATTAAAATCGGTTGCCAACTCTCCTGATAATCTCCCCTTTCTTGCCTATGACCAATCGGAGGGCAAAACAAAGTTTCCCCATTATTCTGGGTTACAGTTAGTAAAGTTATTTCATAATCAAAATTGACAAATCCCTCAACTATTACTTCCATCAAATCACCCCTTGAACCTTCAAGTGCATAATTCCAAGCACCTTCAATATCTTCTTTCTTCTTTATTACGGATTGCCCTTTACCCGAACTTGACATGAGTGGCTTAACAACGCAAGGCATGCCAATTTCTATAACTGCATTTTGAAAAGAAGTATAATCCGTCGCGTAAAGATATGGAGCTGTTCTTACTCCTAAATCTTTTGCTGCCAAATCACGAATTGCCTTTCGGTTCATAGTATAATTAACAGCTTTTGCACTTGGAACTACGAAAATTCCATTCTGCTCATACTTATACAAATGTTCCGTTCGAATTGCTTCAATCTCAGGAACAATAATATCAGGTTTGTGTCGGTCAATTAATGCATCTAAAGCATCACCACTCAGCATATTCACAACTTCCGACTCCTGCGCAACCTGCATAGCAGGCGCACCTGAATAACTATCTACTGCAATAACATATTGACCAAGCCTTTGAAGGGAAATAGTTAATTCTTTACCCAACTCTCCACTCCCAAGTAATAATATTCTCTTTCTCATTTCGACAATAAATAAAAAAAGCGTGCAATGCACGCTTTCAAATTTTACTTTAGGTATGATCGAACCTAAAAAAAACTTTGGAATTCTTATTTCTTAGCAGCTTCAGTAGTTGCAGCAGCAGCTGTATCAGCAGGTGCAGCCTCAGCAGCAGCAGCTGTATCAGCTGGAGCAGCCTCTTCAGTTGTAGCAGCAGTGTCAGTTGTAGCAGCAGTTGAATCTGCAGCAGCAGCTTCACCTTCTTTTTTCTCACCACCACAGCTAACTAATGTAGTTGCAACTAAAGCAACAGCGAAGAAATTAAATACTTTTTTCATTTTGTTGAAATTTTAACGTTAAATAAAAACCCCTACTCTTTAAGCTTTTCGGGAAACGCTATTAATGTTTAAATTAACGCTGCGAAATTAGAAACACTTAATGCATTTATTTTGCAGTTTGTTAAAAAAATTAATTTTCTTGCCACCTAAAGTATAAACAACCGCTTGTTTGTAAAACATAAGAGTTGATTTTTCGATCAAAATACAAGGGTACATTGAACTCAAGTTTCAAAAGCTCTATGTAATAATGCAAATTCCTTTCGGAAATCCCTAGGCTTGATGCTAAAGTTTTTACGTTCCCTGTATTCCTAAAAAATGCTCTTTTTATAATTTCGTTCAAACAATTTAACCTTTTATTTTTAAATCCTAGACTGTCTACAGTTAAAGATTCCCCTTCAACCCACTCCCAGACAAGTCTTCCTGAACCATTAAAAATGTAAGTTTCACGAAATTTATCATAAACCAATGGTGCCAGAAGTTCGTTCTTTAATATTTGACAATAGTTTGAAAGGGTTCGGTCAGACACTGCCAACTTACGGGCTGCTTCTCTCGGATTACCTGACCTCTGATTTTCTATCAGATAAATAAACTTCTTTAAATTTTCAAAAATCATTTCCCTAAATCTAACATTCTTTAATTTATTGTAGAACATTTAAACAAATATTTAAAAAATATATGATTAGATAAATGATTAAAACTAACTTTGATTTAATGTTGACAGAAAACATTTCAAAAATATTATTAGAGTTCGAACCTATTTCTTTGCTCGAAATGGATCGCGTAAAGTTAATGAATAGGATGGATACCAAATTTGCCTTCTCATCCTCTCAACTTCTGCAAATACTGCCTGAACTAAAAGAAAATTATAAAATTTTACAAATAGAAGGTACACGTTTACCTTTTTATGAAAGCCTTTATTTTGATGACGATAATTTCGGATTTTTCAAAGATCACCACAACGGAAGAAATAATAGATTTAAAGTCCGATACAGAAAATATGTTGAATCCAATTTAATATTTCTCGAAATCAAGCATAAATTCAAAGGAAGAACAAACAAAAGTAGAATTAAAGTAGAAGGTTTTCCAGACGCACTTGATGACAATGCACTCAGCTTTGTTAAGAAGGTTTTGAAACAAGAAAAAAATCTCAATCCTGTAATGTGGAATTCCTTTAACAGACTAACCTTAGTGCATAAACATCTTAATGAGAGATTGACCCTTGATTTGAACTTATCTTTCAAATGGGAAAATGAATTACATTCATTTAACAACCTCATTATTGCCGAACTGAAACAGGAAGACGTAAATAGAAATTCGACTTTTTTTCAATTAATGAAACAAAAATGTATACGCCCATACCGCCTAAGCAAATATTGTATTGGATCAATCGAATTATATGGAAAGGTTGGATTAAAATTCAATCGGTTTAAAAAGAAATTACTAACATTGAAAAAAATTAACACCAATGCTGCTTAAATCGGAAATTATTAACTCCTGGAACTTATATGATGATGATGCCCTTGCCTTATTAGCGAGACTAGTTGTTAACACTACTGTACTAACTTTTTTAATCAGATATCTTTATTATCCAAAAACGAAGAGAAAAGATTATTTATTTACCTATTACTTAATTGGTACAATAACGTTTTTCTTATGCTTCGGACTTAAAAAATTAGATATAGACACAGGGATGGGACTAGGGCTCTTTGCTATATTTGGAATAATTCGATACCGTACGGATGCCATTGAAATTAAAGAAATGACTTATCTGTTTCTCATTATTGGTATTAGTGTAGTTAATTCATTGGCATCAAATCAAATTAGTTTAACAGAGGTATTCATTATCAATTTATTTGTTATTGTTTTAACCTATGTTTTGGAGATTTTATGGTTGGTAAAACATGAAACTAGAAAAACAATAAATTACGAGCGTATAGATTTAATTACTCCTGAAAAATACGATGAAATGAAGGAGGATTTGGAAAAACGCACTGGAATAGCAATCAATAGAATTGAAATAGGGAAAATTGATTTCCTAACCGACACTGCTCAAATTAGAATATACTATTATGCGGATGATCAAGAATTTTCAGACTATTCAGCAGGTTAATATCCCTAAAATTTTGATTTAACGTTTTGCAATCAGGACTTAAATTATTGCTATTTCCCTTTGCATTACTTTATGGCATCATTACCGCCACTAGAAATAAGCTCTACGACATAGGAATATTGCGTTCATTCGAAATTCCTGTCAAATCTATTTCTGTAGGTAATCTTTCTGTTGGAGGAACTGGAAAAACACCATACGTTCTGATGATTGCCAATCACTTTTCTGAAAAAAAAATAGGAATACTCAGCCGTGGATATGGCAGAAAAACCAAAGGTTTTATAGTTGTTGATGAAACACACGCTTCGCAAGATGTTGGAGATGAACCGCTACTTTTTAGAAAAAAACTAAAACCAAATTGCATAGTTGCTGTATGCGAAAATCGAAAAATTGGCGTACAAAAACTACTAAATATTCATCCCGAAATTGAGCTAATTATTTTAGACGATGCATTTCAACACAGACGCATTAAAGCAGGTCTTTCAATTGTGCTATCAGAATACCATAAGCCATTTTTTAAAGATTATACGCTTCCAATGGGATATTTACGTGAATGGAAATCAGGATTGAAACGTGCTGATTTTCTAATTTTTACAAAATGCCCTCAAAACTTAACGGATGAGAATAAAAGCTATTACCTAAAAAAAACAGGGTCAAGAATAAAAGATGTCTTTTTTTCCTCAATTGAATATCAAACTTGGACTCCTTTGAATTATTCTGTCGACTCCATTAAAAACATTTTACTAATTACAGGAATTGCAAATCCCAAACCCTTAATTGAGCATCTTCAAGAAAAGTTTAATCTTGAATTAACGATATTTCCTGATCACCATGTTTTTAATGAATCTGAAATTGCCCAAATTCACCAAAAATTTGATAATTTTGCTTCTAATGATAAAATCATTCTGACTACCGAAAAGGACACTGTGAGACTTGATAAATATCTCGATGCAAATCAGGGAAAATCGTATCCTTGGTATTCAATTCCAATAGCTATAAGCATTTTGGATGAAAAAAAATTTTTTAATGAAATAGATTATTATGTTGGAAAAATTTAACGAAGCGGTAGCATTTATTCATTCTAAAACGAATGTAAAGCCCACCATTGGTATAATCCTAGGAACTGGTTTAGGTGGACTTGTTAAAGAAATTGAAATTTCTGATGAAATTCCATATGAATCCATTCCCAATTTTCCAGTGTCAACTGTTGAAAGTCATTCCGGTAAATTAATTTTCGGCACACTTGGTGGAAAAAAAGTGGTTGCAATGCAAGGGCGCTTTCATTTTTACGAAGGTTATTCGATGCAACAGGTAACTTTCCCTGTTCGTGTAATGAAACTTTTGGGTATACAACGTCTTTTCGTATCAAACGCCTCTGGCGGTGTAAATCCTGATTATGAAGTTGGGGAAATAATGATTCAAAACGATCACATCAATTTATTTCCTGCGCATCCATTAATCGGAAAAAACTATGATGAATTTGGTCCTAGATTTCCAGATATGAGTGAACCTTACGACAATGAGATGATTGTACTTGCTCAAAAAATTGCCCTGGAAAACAATATTAAGGTTTCTGTTGGGACCTATGCTGGTCTAACTGGCCCTACATTGGAAACACCAGCAGAATATAAATATGTCAGGGTAATAGGTGCAGATGCAGTTGGAATGTCTACGGTTCCTGAAGTAATTGTTGCTAGACATATGGAGATTCCTTGTTTTGCAATTTCAATAATTACTGATTTAGGTGTACCAGGTAAAATTCAAAAAGTTTCTGTTCAAGATGTTATTGAGGTTGCAAGCCGTCAAGAACCAAAAATGACATTAATCATGCGAGAACTTATTTCAAGAATTTAATGGTAACGAATCGAGATAAATATGAAGCTGTAATTGGCCTTGAGGTTCATGCTCAAATGCTAACCCAATCAAAAGCATATTCAGATGACATTAATGAATATGGGGCCTTACCCAACACGAACGTAAGCGCCATAAGTATTGGTCATCCTGGAACGCTTCCAGTCATGAATAAAAAAACGTTGGAATTTGCAATTAAATTGGGACTGGCTTGCAACGCAACTATTGCGAAAAATCATTATTTCGCGCGCAAAAATTATTTCTATCCCGATTTACCCAAGGGTTATCAAATTACTCAAGACAATACTCCTATTTGCACGGGAGGTACAATCTATATTCGAGATATTAATGGTCACGAAAAAAAAATCGGGCTTACCAGAATTCACATGGAGGAGGATGCCGGTAAAAGCATTCATGATGTAGATGTCAATGATACCTTAGTTGATTTGAATCGGGCTGGAGTTCCTTTATTGGAAGTAGTTTCTGAGCCAGACCTCAGGAATGCTCAAGAAGCCTACAATTACCTAACTGAAATAAGGAAACTAGTACGTTATTTGGATATTTGTGATGGCAATATGGAGGAAGGTTCTCTGCGTTGTGATGCCAATATTTCTGTTAGACTCAAAGGAACATCCGAATTTGGAACAAAAGTCGAAGTTAAAAACATGAACTCTATACGCAATGTACAGCGTGCTATTGAATTTGAAATTGACCGTCAAATACATTGTGTAGAAAATAATGAACCTATTCTGCAAGAAACTCGTTCTTTTGATGCTTTGAAAGGTTTAACAATTTCGATGCGTTCAAAAGAAGCAGCTAATGATTATCGCTATTTCCCAGAGCCCGATTTACAACCTATAATTTTGGATGATGAACAAATCGACGTCATTCAAAATGAAATGCCTGAATTGCCAAGAAATCTTTTCCTTAAATACACAGAAAAATTTGGACTTTCTGAATATGATTCCTTAAATATTACTGAAAACAAAGGAGTAGCACTTTATTTTGAAAATTTAATTCAATACACCAAAAATTATAAAATGGCTGCAAATTGGATTATGGGAGAAATAAAATCTTATTTGAACGAGTGGGGCGTGGAAATTTCAAGTTTTCCAATAGAACCAAAACAAATAGCTAAACTTATTCATATCATTGAGGAAGGAAAAATTTCAAATTCTGTGGCGGCACAAAAGGTTTTTCCAGAGTTGCTTAAAAATCCGGATGAAGAACCTCTTACTATATCAGAGAGATTAAATGTAATTCAAGATTCTGATGAAAATTCAATGATTGTTTACATTCAAAAAGTTCTATTGGATAATCCTGCAGAAGTAAATCGTTACCGAAACGGTGAAAAACAACTTATTGGGTTCTTCATGGGGCAATTGATGAAAGTATCTCAGGGTAAGGCTGATCCAAAGTCAGGAAATGCTCTGCTCAAAAAATTATTAGACAATGAGAACAATTAATAATTTATTATTTTTCACCCTCTGTCTTCTTACAGTTGCTTGCAACAATGGAATAGGTGATGAATCGGAAGAAGAAAAACAATCTTTAGAAGATAATTTTACAGTTTCCGGTAAAATATCTGGAGCAGAAAATTTGAATATCTATGTAGAGGGTTTTAGTGAAAAAGGGGTAATTAAGATTGCTGACACTAAAATTGATTCAAAAGGTGAGTTTACGATTAAAGGCAATGTACCTGGTTTAGGAATTTACAATCTGCGACTTGGTGAATCACAAAACAAAGTGATTCCATTAACGCTATTACCAAATGACAATGTAAAAATTAATACCTCATTTGATTTTTTTATATCTAAGCCAAATGCTAGCGGAACAAAATGGACAGATGTAATGAATCAATATGTTGAATACCTTTCTATATTTACTAGTAAACAAAAGGAGTTAATGGCAACACAGGGTCAAATAAGCGAAGCAGATATGTCGTTAAAGTATCTCGAACTTAGAAAACCTTTGGATGATTTTGCCATTAATCAGATGAAAAAGGAACCAGAAAATCCTTTCAATATTATTTTACAAACATCAGCAATACCAATTACAGGATTTGAAGGTTGGGATGCTGGAAATATTGATATTCTTAAAACGGTAGCTGAGGCTTTCAATGCAAAGTATAAAAATTCTCCGATGGCAAGCAATATGGTGGCACAAACTGCAGAAATTGAGCGCGCGTACAAAGAATTCCTTGCATCTCAAGCTGCTTCAAAAGGAATGGAAAACCTCGAGGCACCAGAAATTTCTTTAAATACTCCAGAAGGAAAAGTGTTAAAACTATCCTCACTTCGAGGAAAAGTTGTACTCATTGATTTCTGGGCATCTTGGTGTGGACCCTGCAGAAGAGAAAACCCAAATGTAATTCGACTTTATAACAAATTCAAAGACAAAGGATTTACAGTATATTCTGTATCATTAGATGATGATTTAAATGCTTGGAAACAAGCTATACAAAGTGATGGTTTAATATGGCCAAATCATGTAAGTGATTTATTGGGTTGGAAAACTTCAATGGTTCAACTGTATGGTTTCAATAGTATTCCTTACACTGTTTTGATTGATAAAAATGGGAAAATTCTTGGTGTAGGACTTAGAGGTCAAGAATTGGAACAGAAATTGAGTGAAGTGTTACCTTAAATTCAAAAAATGAGATTTTTTAAAATTCTATTAATATTTTTCCTTGGAAATATTTATTCAATTGGTCAAGTTAACTTTGAGTTAACTGGGAATATCTTTAATGCTCAGGTAGATTCTGTCTCTCTATCTCAAAATATTTCTGGTGCATATGTTGATCTTTATAAAGTTGCATTAAATAAAAAAGGAGACTTCACTATTAAAGGAACCGTTCCGAATCAAGATTATTATGTTTTAAGAATATCAGGATCAAATGTGCACTTGATCTTGCGAAATGATTCTAAAATCCAGATTTACGGTGATGGAAAGGATATATTCAATTTTTGCAACATTGTAGGGTCTAACGAAAGTGATCAAATGAATCAATTTGTTAAATTACTTACGCTATGGAATGTCAAGCGTGATTCAGCAATTTATCAAATTCAGCAAAACCCAGCAAAACAAGAAGAAATTTCCAATGCCATTACAACAGAATATTATACTTTTCAAAGTAATGTGCAAAGTTTTGTAGGCAAAAACCAGAATTCTGCTGCACTTATCCCAGTACTTTCGGCGCTAGATTCAAAAAACGATTTTGCTTCATATGAGTCTGTTGTAAAACAACTTCTTATTGGTTTCCCAGAATCTCCAACCGTTCAAATAGTCTACAACAATTACCTGCAAATTATCGCACAAAGGGAGGCTGAAAATATTCTAGCACCTGGGAAAATTGCCCCAGATTTTGAAGAATTGATGTTAGACAGAGAAACCGTGTTGAAACTTTCAGATTTAAAAGGAAACTTAGTACTATTAGATTTTTGGGCTTCATGGTGTGGGCCTTGTAGAAAGGAGAACCCCAATGTTGTTGCATTATACAACAAATATAAAGATGATGGATTTACCATTATGAGTGTTTCACTGGATAAGGATTTAGCTCTTTGGAAAGCAGCAATTGAAAAAGATGGATTAGTATGGCCTAATCATGTTAGCGACCTTCAACAATGGTCAAGCAAGGTAGGTCAGCTTTATCAAGTTAAAGGCATTCCATTTACCGTTCTTATTGATAAAGAAGGTAAGATTATCAAAACAAACCTCAGAGGTGAAACTCTAGAAAGTGAACTGAAGACAATTTTTGGACATTAATGTCGAATACACAGAGAAACGTCATATATTTTGCCTCCGACTTTCATCTTGGAGCACCAGATTACCAATCAAGTTTAGAACGGGAAAAGAAAATTGTAAATTGGTTAAATTCTATTGAAGAAACTGCCAAAGAAATATTTTTAGTTGGAGATATTTTCGACTTTTGGTTTGAATATAAAAGGGCTATTCCTAAAGGGTTTGCTCGCCTTCAAGGTAAAATAGCCGATTTAACCGACAAGGGCATTCCGGTTCATATTTTTACAGGAAATCATGACATGTGGATGTTTGATTATTTGGCTGAAGAACTTGGCGTTAAGATTCATAGAGAACCCATCGCTTTCGATTTTTTTGGCAAGAAAGTTTTAATAGGTCATGGTGATGGACTTGGTCCTGGTGATAATGGATATAAATTCATAAAAAGAATCTTTCAAAACAAATTTTGCCAGTGGTGTTTCGCCCGATTGCATCCCAATTTAGGAATTGGCATTGCCAATTTTTCTTCAAAAAAGAGCCGGGCTGCGACAGGGCACGTGGATGATATCTTCAAAGGTCAAGAAAAAGAGTGGCTCGTTATTTATTGTGAAGAGCGTTTAAAATCAGAATCTTTTGATTATTTTATTTTTGGGCATCGCCATCTACCTTTGGAATTAGAGTTATCAAATGGTTCAAAATATTTCAATCTTGGCGATTGGCTAAAACACCAAACTTATTTGGAATTAACCAAGGATGGTATTTCTCTTAAAAAATGGAATTCCTAGACAAGAATCAATTGTAATAAAAGTCAAAAATCACCTTTTTATCCTATTCAGAATTGTAATTTTCTCATTACAATTTTAGAAAATGGAAAATACTTTAGAAACAGATTGGACAAGAGAAGAATTTAAAGCATATATACTTCTTTACGCAGCCAGAGCGAATTTTTTTGAAGATGAAGCTGAAAAAGAAGCAATTCTTGCCATGGTAAATCCTTTGACTTATAAACGCATTCACAAAGAATTGGAGGAAGATAACGATTATCAAAGCATACAGAAAATCCTATTCAGTATAGAGAAACACCATTATTCAAAAGATACTATAAAGCTTTTAATAAAGGATATTCAACGCGTTTTTAACGCATCTGGTAAATCTGATATCCTAGAGGAAAATATGCTTAGAGGTTTGCAAAAACTGATGTTCTCAGATTAACGCATTCCACCTTTCATTTGCTTCATGAGTCCCATCATATTTTTTGGGTTACTCATCATTTTCATCATTTTTTTAGTATCCTCAAATTGTTTCATGAGTTTATTAACTTCTTGAATCGATGTTCCGCTTCCGTTAGCAATTCTATTTTTTCTTTGCCCATTAATGAGACCTGGATTTGATCTTTCTTGAGGTGTCATGGAAAGAATAATGGCTTCAATGTGTTTAAAAGAATCGTCATTAACATCGACATCCTTCATGGCTTTGCCCATTCCTGGTATCATTCCCATTAAGTCCTTAACATTACCCATCTTTTTAATTTGCTGAAGTTGCCCTAAGAAATCATTGAAATCGAATTGATCCTTTTGAATTCTTTTTTGAAGCTTCCTGGCTTCTTCCTCATTAAATTGTTCTTGAGCACGTTCAACAAGAGAAACAACATCACCCATTCCAAGGATACGATCTGCCATCCGCTGGGGATAAAACACATCCAAAGCGTCCATTTTCTCTCCTGTACCTACGAATTTTATAGGTTTATCAACAATAGCTTTAATTGACAATGCAGCACCACCTCTAGTATCACCGTCTAACTTGGTTAGCACTACCCCATCAAAATTGATTCTGTCATTGAACGCTTTTGCTGTATTGACAGCATCTTGTCCTGTCATGGAATCAACCACAAATAAAGTTTCTGTTGGTTGAATGGCAGCTTTAACGCGATAGATTTCATCCATCATTTGCTCATCTATAGCTAAACGACCAGCAGTATCGACAATGACAACATTAAATCCTTTGCTTTTAGCATGTTGGATTGCTGCTTGAGCAATTTTAACAGGATCTTTTTCTTCCTTGTTAGAATACACTTCAATATTTAATTGCTCCCCTAAAACATGCAATTGATCAATAGCTGCAGGACGATAAACATCACACGCCACAAGCAAAACTTGCTTGCTTTTCTTTGATTTTAAATAACTCGCTAGTTTACCAGAAAATGTTGTCTTTCCAGAACCTTGAAGACCTGACATCAATATTATTCCAGGGTTTCCCTTTATATTGATTTCACTTTCATTTCCTCCCATCAATTCAACCAACTCTTCATGGCAAATTTTCACCATGAGCTGACCTGGAGATACTGATTTCAATACGTCTCTACCTAATGCTTTTTCCTTTACAGTGTTTGTAAAGTCTTTTGCCGTTTTGAAATTCACATCGGCATCAAGAAGAGCACGTCTAACTTCTTTTAAGGTTTCTGCAACATTAATTTCAGTAATTTGACCCTGACCTTTGAGCACTTTAAATGCCCTTTCAAATTTCTCGGTTAAACTTTCAAACATGAGTAATCAATTAAGACTTCAAAATTAATAAAAAGTACTCTGCTACGGCTGATTTTAGCAGAATTTAAGGTAATTAAGTGGTTTGCAAATTTAGTTTACTATTTCGTCGGCTATAACCAAAATAGATAATGAGTCCAACAAGAAGCCATATACCAAAACCAATCCAATTAGATAAACTTAATTGACTCATCATGTAAAGGCAACTTAACAGTCCGAGAGTTGGGATTAAGGATAAATTTTTCATCACACTGAGCACAGTTAACCATAATGTTACTAGAAAAAAGATATAAAGTGGAATTTTATGTTTAAATAGACTGAACCCTGAAGAATAAATTCTTTCTTCCTTAAATCCGAGTGCTTTAAGTTGACCAACATATTTATACTCTCCCAAAGAATATTTAGCGTTCAAGTAGTTTAATACATCGCCATTTATTTCTTTATTACCTATGAATCCTTGATTATCCTTTAAAGTAAAATAGTTTTTCATTTTTAAGATTTCAGATGAAGAACAAGATGAGGTAAAATCTTCAACAGCAATCAATTCCTTTTCATTTGCTAAAAATTTTATGGAATTTTCTTTGTTGTAAGTGAATAAAAGTGCGATTCCCAAGAATAAAAAAAGAGGCATGAAATATTTACCATTTAAATATGGTGTTTTGAATTTTCCACGGGGAATATCAGGTTTGTTTTGCAAAACCAAAACACCTCCACAAACCAAAACAAAGGCAAATAAAGTTCCGATAGAACATAAATCTGTTACCATTGTCAAATTCATAAATAGAGCCGGGACGGCAACAACAAAACCGACTACAATTGTTGCGAATGAAGGTGTTTTGAATTTCGGGTGAATTCGCGAGAATCTTTTAGGTAGCAACCCATCTCTACTCATGCTCATCCATATTCTTGGTTGCCCCATTTGAAACACCAATAATACCGAAGCCATAGCAACAACAGCGCTTACAGCGATGATTCCTGACATCCATTTTAGATTTATTTTCTCAAAAACAAAAGCCAATGGATCGCCTACTGCTAAATCTTGATAGGAAACAATCCCCGTTAATATCAACGCTATAACAATGTATAATATGGTACAAATTATAATGGCCCACATCATCCCACGTGGTAAATCTCGTTGAGGATCTTTACATTCTTCTGCGGTAGTCGAAATGGCGTCAAACCCTATGTATGCGAAAAATACAGCCGAAACCCCCTTTAGTATCCCACCAATTCCATTAGGAGCAAATGGACTCCAATTTCCGGTGTCAACATAGAAAACTCCAACAGCAATCACCATGAGAATTATCGCCAATTTGACAATTACCATCGCATTTGAAGCATTGCGACTTTCTTTCATTCCGCGGTAAACCAACCAAGTTATAAAAACAATAATAAACAAGGCCGGTAAATCAAAAATCAAATGAAAACCAAAAAATTGCGGTGAATTCACCCAGGCATCATGAGCATTTTGAAGAGATTCTCCCAAATTTTCAAATGATTTCCCTCCTTGAATCAAAGCACTTGCTTCTTGGAAACCGTTCTTAGCTGTTAGGTAATCTGTTTGAATCCATTCTGGCAAATTGATATGCATACCTTTCAACATACCTGTAAAATAATCACTCCATGAAATCGCAACGGTTATGTTTCCTATAGCGTATTCCATTATCAATGACCATCCAATTATCCATGCAATTATTTCACCGAATGCGACGTATGAATAAGTGTAAGCACTACCAGAAACAGGAACCATTGAAGCAAATTCTGCATATGCAAAAGCTGCAAAACCGCAAGCAATGGCTGTAAACAGAAATAAAAAAATAACTGCTGGACCGCCATTTGAACTGGCTTCACCAATTGTGGAAAAAATTCCAGCTCCTATGATAGCCGCAATTCCAAAAAAAGTCAAATCACGAACTCCAAGATGTTTCCCAAGTGCATGTTCTGTTTCACTGTTGTTCTTTTCAACTTGAATTAAAATATCGCTTACTGATTTTTTTCTGAATAAAGATTTTAAAGACATTTTTGTAGCAATTGTTTATTGGATCTAAAGATAGAAACATTGACCAAAGAATTTCCAACGAAATGATTAAAGTTTTCGTTTGCTATACTAATTTTGCAATCTACCGATAAGGTTATTTTTATTAAGTTTGAAAAAAATCCGAGCCATGAAAAAACAAATACTATTATTATTTTCTACTATTCCATTTATCAATTTTGGCCAATCCATGGACCAAAGTAATGAACCAACTGTTGGTCAAAATAATCAACTTTTTATGTGCGATTCACTAACGGATCCATTAAATAGTGTAAGTGGTTCTGGTGTAATTTGGGATTACAGTCAAATTGCAGGTTTCAGTGGTCAAACAAAAGTTATTGAAATTGTTGATCCTGCCACCACTGCTGATGCCACAAGTTTTCCAACATCAACAAAAGCTTTTTCCATTCAAGGTTCAATTACGAACTACTTTAATTCGTCAACAACAGAGCGAATATCTCAAGGATTCGTTTTTCAGGAACCAAGCTTTGGTACTGTTTTAGCAACCTTCGATACAGATGCTCAAACAACAGTGCAATATCCATTTGTTAATGGTGATGCTTTTGAAGATGCTTTTGCAGGCCAATTGAGTTTCACATTCAATGGAATCCCACAAAATCCTACTTGTACGGGTAATTCATATGCATCTATTGATGGAAGTGGTACATTGAAACTTCCAAGTTCTGCAAATCTAAATAATGTGATTAGGTATAAGATTGTTGATACACTTTTTACACAAGTAGTTTTTGTTGTTCCATTAGATATAGAATTAATTCGCACACAATATGAGTATTACGATTATGCAAATGGTAA
>CANJNE010000033.1 GCA_947475275.1 Flavobacteriales bacterium
ACTTGTCTAATAACAGCATTCCAGAAATGCTCATCCTTATCCTTACCGCAACCAAATCCTGCTAAACTATCATGCCTGTAGGATTTAATGTCAGCTGTCAAATTACCTGATAAATATGCGCAAATATGTTTCGCTTTCTGCATTTCTTGCAGATCTGCAATCGCTTTGAGTAGCATTATCACGAAGGCAGAACCCTCTTTTCGCTCACGAGGATGCTTACAATTATCACAAAAAGCATTGCAATTTGATTCTTCGAATCTCTCTCCAAAATAATGCAGGATGAATTTTCTACGACAAACAGAAGTTTCAGCATAAGAAACTATTTCAGACAATAATTGCTTACCTATTTCTTGTTCAGATACAGCTTTGCCTTGAAGAAATTTCTCCAATTTTTCGATATCCTTGTAACTGTAAAAAGCAATGCACTCTCCTTCTCCTCCATCTCTTCCTGCTCTTCCTGTTTCTTGATAATAACTTTCCAAAGATTTCGGAATGTCGTGATGAATAACATAACGCACATCCGGTTTGTCAATACCCATTCCAAAAGCGATGGTGGCAACAATTACTTGTACTTCTTCCATTAAAAACATATCCTGATGTTTCGCACGGGTTGTTGCATCAAGACCGGCGTGATAGGCCAAGGCATTTACTCCATTCACCTGCAATAGTTCCGCCATTTCCTCAACCTTTTTTCGACTAAGACAATAAACGATTCCGCTTTTCCCCTCCTTGGTTTTTACGTACTTAATTATTTGCTTAACAACATCTCTTTTCGGGCGAATTTCATAATTCAAATTATCACGGTTAAAAGAAGATTTAAAAACCACAGCATCCAGCATATTCAAATTCTTTTGAATATCATACTGCACTTTTGGAGTCGCTGTAGCAGTTAAGGCAATAATAGGAACTTGCGATATTTTTTCGAAAATTTCTCTTAATCGACGGTACTCAGGTCTAAAATCATGACCCCATTCTGAAATACAATGTGCTTCGTCAATAGCAAAAAACGAAACGTTAACCGAAGTTAGAAAGTCAATATTTTCTTTTTTTGTCAATGACTCAGGAGCTACAAAAAGTAGTTTTGTTTTTCCATCATTTATATCTGCTTTAACTTGGGAAATTTCACCTTTTGAAAGCGAGGAATTTAAAAAATGTGCAACTGCGTCTGAATCGCTAACATTTCTAATGGAGTCAACCTGATTTTTCATTAAGGCAATCAAGGGAGATACCACAACAGCAGTTCCTTCCAGCAGCAATGCGGGTAGTTGGTAACACATCGACTTACCTCCTCCCGTTGGCATTATTACAAATGTATTGTTACCAGCTAATAAGTTAGCAATTACTGCCTCTTGATTTCCTTTGAAATTTTCAAAACCGAAATAATCGTGTAGCGCACCTTTTAAGTTATACGACTTCATTTGTTTTTCCTCAACTTCCAACATCTATCTAAATTAACAATAATCCTAAAACCTATTAACATTTCGGTAACATTTATTATTCTCATTTGTTTTTAAATCTCCAGTTCTTCTTCAACAAACAAAAGGTTTACTTATTTTTGTTCTCGAATGGAATCAGATAAAAACTTGTCATTTTTAGGACATCTCGAAGAACTGCGTTGGCGTTTAGTAAAGATTTCTGCGTCCATCCTAGTGGTTGCCGTAGTATTATTCTACTTCCAAGAATGGATATTGAATTACTTCTTTTTGTCTATGTCGAAGCCCACCTTCTTTACTTTCGATATAATGTGCAAATGGTTTGGAATTTGTTTAAACGAAATTCCGCTTTCTGTTCAGAGTACTACAATGTCTGGACAATTCAGTTATGCCTTGATGATGAGTATAATGGGAGGCATTGTACTTTCTTTTCCTTTCATTTTTTATCAAATATGGTCTTTTGTTAAACCTGGATTAAAATCGAAAGAAAAAGAAATGGTTAAGGGCATCGTTTTCTATGTTAGCCTTCTTTTTTTTCTTGGTATATTGTTCGGATATTTCATTGTTGCGCCTCTAACAGTTCAATTTTTTGGAGCTTATCAAATCAGTACTGAAGTAAAAAACGACTTTACTTTAAACTCATATCTAAGTACAATATTATCTACTATTTTTTATTCTGGACTCCTATTCCTTCTTCCTGTTGTTGTTTATATATTCTCTAAATTGGGAATTATTACACCGTCTTTTCTTAAGAAATACCGAAAACACGCCATTGTTGGGGTCTTAATATTGGCTGCCGCCATAACTCCACCTGATGTCATTTCTCAAATCATTGTAGCTGTTCCAATAATACTCTTGTATGAAATAGGTATTTTAGTTTCAAAACGTGTTGAAAACAATCGACAAAACCAATAGTTTCATTTATTTATTGTTTGTTTTTTTGCCTTATTGAAGTACTTTTCGTTTTCATGAAATATATCTTGCTCATATTTTTTTGGACTACCTTATCTGGAACTTTTGCCCAGAAAACTCATGTTTTTGGAATAGTATGGGATGCAGACAAAGGTATTCCAATGCCATATGTCAAAGTTCAATTTAAAAACACAAAAATTGGAGTTGTAACTGATTCACTTGGTAAATATGATTTAGAGAGCTATTATGCCTCGGACAGTATCGAATTTTCCGCATATGGTTATTTAACGCTATCTGTTGCAGTAAAACAAGATCAATCACAAGAAATCAATATGCGTATGATGACTTCATTCAAAAAGATGGATGAAGTTATAATTACTGTTTCATCAGAATCGCCAGCTGTAAAATTACATAAACGAATTATCGCCCATAAAGACATCAATAATAAAGAAAAATTGTCCGCATATGAATACGAAAATTACAATAAATTTCAACTAGACTTAAACAATCTTGGGCCAAATTTCGAAAATCGTGAATTGGTAAAAAGATTAGATTTATTACTAGATTACCTAGATACAGCAGAAAATTCCAAGAAATTTTTACCGGCAATGCTCAGTGAAAGCATCTCCAAATTTTATTACTTGAAAAACCCCAGAAAGAAAAAGGAAATACTTGAAGCTACTCGCGTCACAGGAATTGAAAATTTACAATTTAATCAATTCTTAGGGCAAATGTATTTTGATATCAATATTTACGATAACAATGTAAATATTTTGAACCGTTCATTTGTTAGTCCTATTTCGAACATTGCAAGAAGTTATTATGATTTCTACTTGAGGGACTCGACATTCATTGGTAAAGATTGGTGTTATAAATTGGATTTTATTCCTAAACGAATAGGTGACATGACCTTTGAAGGAACGATGTGGGTTCATGACACGACCTACGCCATCAGAGAAATTACTGCCAAAATTTCACCAGAAGCCAATATTAACTATGTTAACGACCTTTATTTTGAGCATTCATTCGATCAAATACAACCAGAAGTTTGGATGCTAACTAAGGAAAAAATAATAATTGATGTAAAACTCGTAGAGGATACAAAACTTTACGGCGTATATGCGAGAAAAACTTCAACTAGACGGAATTTTTTAATCAATGATCCACATGATATTGAATTCTATAGCAGTGAAAATACTGTAACCATATCGGATAGTGCCGCATTAAGAAATGAAGCCTATTGGAGTGTAAATCGACATGAAGCCTTATCACAACAGGAAGCTGGCATAATAGAAATGGTGGATTCTCTGAACACACTTCCTTTTTTCAATAAACTTAGAAATCTTACCTATTTTCTTTCAACAGGTTATTTTCCGTTGGGTAAAATTGAAATAGGAAATGCATTTTCTGCCATTAGTTTTAACCCTGTTGAGAAATTTAGAGCAGCTTTAGCTATTCGAACTTCTAATGCTTTTTCAAGACGCATAGAACTTGGAGGAAAATTGGCTTATGGATTCGGCGATGAAAAATTGAAGTACGGATTTCTTATTCGTTACAATATTACGCCGAACAAAAGGGGAATGTTGAGCACCTATTATAGTAAAGATATTGAACAGATTGGTCAATCTCCAACTGCTGCTGCTGTAGGTTCTACCTTTAGCTCCATTTTTCGAACTGGCCCTCTAGACAAGTTAACAATGGTTAGTAAAATAGGTGTTAATCTAGAAAAAGACATCAAAAAGGATTTCATTTTCTTTGGAGGATTTGAATGGAAAGAATACATTCCCTTAGGTAAAGCCAATTACGTAAAATTTTCGAGTGCATCAGGAGTTTTCGATACTTTAAACAAGATAACTACCAGTGAATTTATTGCGAGAATAAGATGGGCTAAGAATGAAGAATTTATTGGCGGCTCTTTTGACAGATCTTCTGTAGGTACCAGATACCCAATTTTATCCTTACAAGGAATATTTGGTATAAAAGATTTATTTGGTGGCGACTACAATTATCAAAAAATTGAGTTTCAAATGGAGCACAATATTCCCATTGGTATTTTGGGAAGATTAAGATATGGCATTTCGGCGGGTAGTGTTTTTGGAACTACAGCTTATCCTTTTTTGAAAGTCCACGAAGGCAGTCAATCTTATTGGTTATATACTAACGCATTTAATAGAATGAGTTTCTTTGAGTTTATTTCGGATAAATACGTTGGTGGTTTTATTGAAAACCATTGGGAAGGGCTTTTATTTGACAGGTTACCATACATTAACAAACTTAAATTGAGATTGGTTACAAGCGGAAGAATTGTCTATGGAACTATATCAGATAGACATACTGCTGAAATGTTATTACCGGTCGATACCAAAAACTTTAACAAAGTTCCTTATGCCGAAGCAACAATTGGTATAGAGAATATTGCGAAAATTCTTCGTGTAGATTTGGTATGGCGTATAACCCATTTAACACCTGAAATTCACCCCTTGAGCATTCGTGCGAGATGGTCTTTTAATTTGTAATTTCG
Source organism: Flavobacteriales bacterium (assembly GCA_947475275.1). Lineage (GTDB taxonomy): Bacteria > Bacteroidota > Bacteroidia > Flavobacteriales_D > Crocinitomicaceae > M0103. Next base: position 4,867 of record CANJNE010000033.1, read on the forward strand.
CTAAATGAAACTACACACTGTTGACATAAAAAAATCATATAAAGGAAGAGCAGTTGTAAATGGTGTATCCATTGAAGTAAATCAAGGGGAAATAGTTGGGCTTCTCGGACCTAATGGGGCTGGAAAAACGACATCATTTTATATGATTGTAGGTCTTATAAAACCTGACTCAGGTAATGTTTATTTAGACGATACAGAAATAACATGGTACCCAATGTATAAAAGATCGCAATTGGGCATTGGTTATCTTCCTCAAGAAGTCTCTGTTTTTAGGAAGTTAAGTGTTGAGGATAATATAATGGCTATTCTTGAAATGACAAAACTCAACAAGAAAGAACGTAAGTCACAATTAGAGAAACTTTTAGAAGAATTTAGCCTAACTCATGTAAGAAAAACATTAGGGAACCGACTTTCTGGAGGTGAAAAAAGAAGAACCGAAATTGCACGAGCATTAGCAACCAATCCAAAATTTGTATTGTTAGATGAGCCTTTCGCAGGTGTTGACCCTATTGCTGTAGAAGATATTCAATCTATTGTATCAGAATTAAAAAAGCGCAATATAGGCATACTAATCACGGATCATAATGTTCAAGAAACACTCTCCATAACCGATAGAGCATATTTACTTTTTGAAGGTAGTATCTTGAAAAGTGGCACTGCTGAGGAACTTGCTGCAGATGAACAGGTTCGGCGCGTTTACTTGGGTCAAAACTTTGTTCTTAGAAAAAAATAAATTACTTTAGCCACCAAAATATTGAAGAATGACAGTTTTTAAATCTATTCTACTTATAATTCCTGTTGGAATTATTTTAACCCTGAGTGCGTGTTCGAAAAAATGCGACATTTCAATGACGGACTCAAATAATGGTGATATAATTCCAAATACAAGCTTATTTCCTATTAATGGTTATTTAACTGGAAATATGGGAAATGATTACGTTGTTCATGGCAATGATTTATATGCACAAAGTTTTGAAGTAAGTATGGACGGCGGAGAACGCGGCCCAATTGACTTCTCACAATATTGCATTATGTGTTACCCAGTAAGCGCTACTTGCAATGCCTCATATGATAGAACTGTTACAATTGATGATGTTAATCAATCAGTAAATTATAAAATTGTTGTAACTCAATGCAAGGAAAAGGAATGCGGGCTAGATGTGGTTACAGAAAACTATGTTTTGGTACCGGATTTCCCAGAAACCTATAATGTTACGTATGACATTAGTTACGTTGAGAAATAAAAAATAATCTTAATTACGGAAATAAAAAAAGAGATGCATTTTGCATCTCTTTTTTTATAATAACTTTAATTATTACTTACTTGCAAGGTCCTGTGATGTTGAACTATCAATTGAACTACCGTAAGCGTCGCATCCACCACTTGTAGAACCACACGAACCTAATGTTAATGTAACAATCGTTCCGATTATTACCAATGTTAAAATCTTCTTCATTATTTCAAGTTTTAAATTATTTCCTCTACTACTTAACGCTAAGTTACAGATTTTATAACGCAAGCAGAAAAAATATTATTCACATTTGATTCTTAATGAATTAAAATATCCTATTTTGTACTACCTTATTTTCTTTATGCGTTTCATCTTCACAATATGGGTTCTGCTATCTTCATTCAATTCAAACGCACAAAAATTTTATTGCATAAAATTTCAGAACTCTGATTACCAGTTAGTTGACAAGAATTTTAAATTACAGTACAAGGACTCCACAAAAGCAGCTCAAGCTTTGGAAAGCCTTTCTAAAAAAGCATTAAAAAAAGGATTTGTGTTAAGCGGTATAGACTCTGTAATTTATACAAACAATAATGCCACTGTTGCTTTTTACACGGGTTTAAAATGGGAAAAAATTCAAATCACACCTAATGTTAGAACCCAAGAACTTTCTCTAATAAAGCCTTTTTATAAAGAAAAAATGCTTTTAAAAATACCTTTTAGAACAAAAGAAATCTACACAATGGTTAAACAAATTCAAAATAATTACCTGAATTCTGGATTTCCTTTTTGTAAAATATATTTAGATAGCCTTACAACTGACTCACAAATTCTTCATGCAAAACTGAATATAGAAACTGGAAGGCGTTATTTGATTTCTGAAATTTTTGTTAAAGGCGATTCAACTATTTCTCCTAACCTAATTTCAATGATCACAGGATTGCAAAGCGGTGATGTTTACAATCACGAAATAATAAAAAATATTGGAAACACAATTATACAGCAAGCATACATTGAACAAATTAAACCTGAAGAATTTCTCTTTACACAAGAGGGCTTGGAAATTTATTTATACCTAAAGGCAAAAGGGGTAAGTTCAATAAATGGTGTATTAGGTTTGCAACCGAACCCAAATAATTCAAAAATTTCTCTAACCGGAGAAATAAATTTAAAATTGGTCAATATTTTACATAGAAGTGAATCATTTCAATTAAGCTGGAGAAATATACAGTCCCAAACACAAGCATTGAGTACTGCATTAAATCTTCCATATTTATTTAAGACGCCTTTTGGTGTTGACGCTCAATTTAATCTTTACAAAAGAGATTCAACTTTCATAGAGCTGCGATCTTTAGCCGGGATTAATTATTCACTTAAAAACGGTCTTAATATAAAAGTATATTATCAGAATTTCACATCAAACATATTGTCCTCAGGTAATTCAAATAATATCTCTCAAAATTTATCAAACTTAAGAAGTGATTGCTATGGAATTGGCATTTTAAGAAGGTCTTTAGATTACCTTCCTAATCCAACTAAAGGAGTTTCATTCAATTCGGATATCACTATTGGTAATCGGAAATCTAAATTAATTGACACCCTAGAATGGACAAGTAATACAACATATAAAATGTCATTTTCATTTGAATGGTACATCCCAATTTATAAAAGAAATGTAATTAAATTATCGAATAAAAGTGATTTTTATTATGCACCTGAAGTATTTCAAAACGAGGTATTTCGATTTGGGGGACTTCAAACTTTGAGAGGATTCAATGAAGAGGAACTGAACGCTTCATCAAAAAGTGTATTTTCTATTGAATACAGGTTTTTATTAGACAAGAACTCTGCACTTTTTACTTTTTATGATCAGGGAATATACGAAAATATTGCCGTCAATTACAAAAGAGACACTCCCTTCGGCTTTGGTGCAGGTTTATCATTCGGGACAAATCTTGGCATATTTTCAATTTCAATAGCGCTTGGAAAACAGCTTGATAATCAAGTATTATTGAGAAATAGTAAGGTGCATTTCGGTTACATTGCTTATTTCTAAACAGAACGAAAATTACTAACTTTTTCCTCCAATTATTAAACTCTAGAATCTCTGATATTATCTCGAATTTCTTTCATGAATTCAGAAGCATAGACAAAACTCACAACTTCAGGATTTTCTGTAGATAGGATCGATTTGCGATCACCTTGCCACCAATTCTTTCCATGATGTATAAAAAGTATGTTGTCTGCAATTTCGATAACAGAATTCATATCATGAGAAATTACGATTGTTGTAATATTGTATTCATCCGTAATTTCCCTTATTAACCCATCAATGATTATAGATGTTTTAGGGTCTAATCCTGAGTTGGGTTCATCACAAAAAAGATATTTAGGATTCATTGCAATTGCTCTAGCAATACCAATACGCTTCTGCATTCCACCACTGCATTCTGAAGGCAACAATTTACTCGCTTTGGATAAATTTACACGCTCAAGACAGAAATCGGCACGAGTTTGCATTTCTTTCTTTGACATTTTAGTAAACATCGAAAGAGGGAACATGACATTTTCTTCTACAGTCATCGAGTCAAAAAGAGCAGAACCTTGAAATAGCATACCTATTTCTGTGCGAATTTCTTTTCTTTGCTTACGATTCATTCCAGAAAAATCCCTTCCGTCAAATAAAATCCTCCCGGTATCTACTTCATGAAGACCGACAATACACTTTGCCAAAACCGATTTTCCATGACCAGATTGACCAATTATCATATTCACCTTTCCTTTCTCGAAAGAGGCACTAATGTCAAATAACACTTGATTTTTCCCAAACGATTTATTTACATTGACTACTTCAATCATAATAGCATCAATTGGGTAAGGATGAAATTAGCTATCAAAATTGCGATACTACTGCTCACTACAGCTTGAGTGGAGGATTTTCCTACATCAAGAGCCCCTCCTTTTGTGTAGTAACCATAATAGGAAGCAATTGACACAATTAAAAATCCAAATACGACTGTTTTTGTCAATGCATAGAAAACATTATAAACCTCAAAAAACGATCGAATTCCTAGGATGTATGTTTCTGTTGTAAGTAAACCTGAAACAACAAGAGCAATCCACCCTCCTATAAGACTCAGAGCCATTGAGAAAATTACCAAAATTGGGAAAAAGAAAACTGCCGCAACTAATTTCGGTAGCACCAAAAAGGATAGTGAATTCACTCCCATAATTTCCAATGCGTCAATTTGCTCTGTAACGCGCATCGTGCCAATCTCTGAGGCTACATTTGATCCCACCTTACCTGCTAGGATTAGAGAAATAATAGTTGGAGAAAATTCTAAAATTGTACTCGACTGGGTAATGTAACCTACAGTATAATCAGGAAGTAATGGGTTATCGATATTGGAGGCAGTCTGCAGTGCTATTACCGCACCCATAAAAGTAGACATCAAAGCCACAATAAAAATGGAATTGATTCCTATCAATTGAATTTCATTAAAGATACGTTTCCAAAAAATCGAAAATTTATCTGGACGGGACATCACCACCCACATCATTAAAAAATATTTTCCTATGTGACCTATCGTTTTCACAATCCTAAATTAATCTATATTTCTATCATTCACATATTAAAGCTGAAAACTTTCCAATGAAAACATGTTGATTTCTTATAATTTTGAATTGTGAGAAAAGAACCATTAAAACATCGGGAACATGTGAAAACGGCATTTTCTAAATACCTACCTTCGTCTTTTGTTGATGAAATTGTCGAATTATTTCTTGGCAATACCGTTCGATTTAAAATTGTGAAGGGAAGAAAAACGAAATTAGGAGATTTTCGAGCAGGTCTCAATGGTGAAAAGCATCAAATCACAATTAATGGTGACCTCAATCCTTATGCATTTCTAATAACTACACTTCACGAATTTGCTCACTTAATTACCTTTGAATCCTGCGGTAATAAAGTGGCTCCGCATGGAGAAGAATGGAAAAATAATTTTCGCAACTTATTGCTACCTATCATAAATAGCAAATGTTTACCAAAAGATATTGAAGAAGCCTTAGTTGGTTCATTGGTAAAAACCAAGGCATCTTCCTGCACCGATCATAAACTTAGTAGGGTATTGCATTGCTATGATAAGCCTAAAGAAGGTATTGAATTACTTGAGCGTTTACCGAATAATGCCGTTTTTACGTTGAATGGTAAACAGTTTATAAAGGGCCCTTTAAGAAGGAAGAGATATATTTGTCAGGAATTAAACTCAAACAGATCATTTCTTGTGAATGCATTGGCACAAGTTCAACTTATTCAAAACTATTCATGAAACACTCAAACTATTGTGTAATTATGGCTGGAGGAATTGGCAGCAGATTTTGGCCAATGTCTACTCCCAATAAGCCAAAACAATTTTTAGATGTATTGGGAATTGGTAAAAGTTTATTACAAATGACTTATGACCGATTAAAAAGCATAGCTCCTGAAGAAAACATCTTTATTCTTACTAATGCTTCGTATGAAGAATTGGTCAAAGAACAGCTGCCACAAATTTCAATGGGACAGATTCTATGCGAACCTATGAGAAAAAATACGGCACCTTGTATTGCATATGCCGCCGCTAAAATAAAAGCTATTGATCCTAATGCCACGTTGATTGTTAGTCCATCCGATCATTTAATCATACAAAATCAGCGTTTTGAAGAAATAATTAATATTGCTATAAACAGTGCTGTAAAGCATAAGAGTATAGTTACGCTCGGTATTCAGCCAACACGACCTGATACAGGATACGGTTATATTGAATGTGACAAAGCTGAGAATGTTACGGGCGGTGAAGTTCTTACTGTCAGACAATTCAGAGAAAAACCAAATTTAGAAACTGCTAATTTTTTTCTTAATGAAGGGAACTATTTATGGAATTCCGGTATTTTTATTTGGCAAGCTGCTACGGTGCTAGAAGCATTGGCTAATTTTCAGCCAAAACTTTATCATCTTTTTGCAGATGATTTGAGCTTTTATGGAACAGATCGAGAACAAGAAATGGTTGATGAAGCATTTGAAAAATGTGAGGATATTTCTATTGATTATGCAGTTATGGAACATGCGAAAAATTTAGAAGTTGTAGTTGCAGATTTCGACTGGAGTGATTTAGGTACTTGGGGCTCATTGATTGAGCATCTTCCTAAAAAGGATGCTGATAACGCAATTATCGGTAAACATGTTCATCTTTTTCAGTCCAATAACTGCATGATTAATGTTCCAGATAATAAACTTGTGGTTTTAGATGGTTTAGAAAATTACATCATTGTTGAATCCGACAATATGCTTTTGGTATTGAAATCTGAAAATGAACAATTAATCAAAGAGTATCTAAAAGTTGCTGAGCAAAAAAGTCCAGATTTTTTTAAATAAAAAGGCCATCAATAGACAGCCCTTTCTTTCAAATTTTCAAGTAAAATCATTTGTTTTTCGATTCTTCTTTTTCCCAAGCGCGATAAAGATCAAAATAACTTTTTGTTTCTAAAACAATTACTCCACCAAGTGTATCACCGTATTTTGCTGGGAGTCCTCCGGTATAAACCATCATCCTTCCTATAGCACAGCTAGGAACATTGCTAATTTCACGACCTTTGATTCCATCTAATAAATAAACCATATCACCTTTTCGCGCTCCTCGAAATATCAGTTCTCCATCATCTGCCATTTTTACATCAGAATTGATTGAAGTAGCCAACGCAGCAACACTGAATTTAACCGGGCTTTGTTCAATTTCCTCACCTGATATTTCCTTAATTGGAATCGAACCATAAACAAGTTTGATTCGATCTCCATCACCGTCAATAATTATATCACCTAAAACTGTCGCTCCGTCGAAATATACGGTACCTGCATTATAAAACCCATCCATAGGTACATTAACAGGAATATTTCTCATTGTATCTTGTAAAAAACGAATATTCATACCATATTCTCCGGCAGGAATTCCGGAAATCCTAAATCTTCCATCTGTAGCTGACATTGCCTGATATTTCCTATCTTGATCGATTATGAAAACATTGGCTCCTATTATCGGAGTTCCATTTTTTTCGACTACAGTTCCAACTACCTCGCCTGTAAGATCTTGAGCAAATACACCATTCATCAATAGTATACATCCAATATTAAGTAACTTTTTCATAATTCTAAATTTTAGTTTCCTTTTAGATGCAACATATTTTAAATTCCATAAAAAAAGCTGAACCAAAGGAACAGCTTTTATAAAATCAGTAGTAAAATTTCATATTTCCGCGCTTGAACAAGGAAAACTTCGATCTACTTTTTTAAATAATCCTTGTAACACTTTTCCTGGACCAACCTCAATGACTTCGGATGCACCATCAACAATCATTTGATTCATTGTTTGTGTCCACCGCACAGGTGCTGTTAATTGAGCAACCAAGTTCCTCTTTATTTCATCTGGGCTAGTGACAGCAGCTGCCGTTACATTTTGATAAACAGAACAGATGGGTTGATTAAAATTCGTTGCTTCAATTGCTGCAGCCAACTCTTCTCTTGCCGGCTCCATTAAAGGTGAATGGAATGCACCTCCTACTTGCAAAATCATTGCCCTTTTTGCTCCTACTTCTGTCAGTCGTATGCAAGCCTCCTCAACAGCTGGCAAAGCACCGGAAATAACCAATTGACCTGGACAATTGTAGTTTGCAGCGACAACAATACCATCGATAGCTGCACATATTTCTTCTACTCGAGCATCGTCAAGCCCTAAAATTGCGGCCATAGTTGACTGTTGCATTTCACATGCTCGTTGCATGGCTAACGCACGTTTGTATACTAAGGACAGTCCATTTTCGAAACTTAATGTCTTATTGGCAACCAAAGCTGAAAATTCTCCAAGTGAGTGCCCAGCAACCATATCAGGTGTAAACTGGTCTCCCAAACAAGTGGCAAGTATTGTTGAATGAAGAAAAATTGCAGGTTGCGTAACTTTCGTTTGTTTTAATTCATCATCCGTGCCTTCAAACATGACCTTGGAGATTTCGAATCCAAGAATTTCATTTGCGCTGTGAAACAATTCTTTTGCTAATTCAGATTTGTCATATAAATCTTTGCCCATTCCAGAGAATTGAGCACCCTGTCCGGGAAAAACGTATGCTTTCATTCTTTTTTTAAATTAAATGCGAAAGGGCCGGAGAACCGACCCTTTCAAAATATTTATCTTAACTGATTATTTACGAACAACCAATTTTTGAGTAGAAACAACACCGCTCACATTAACATTCACCATGTAAACACCATTTGAAAGTGTATCTGCATTGATATTAACGTTTTGAGCACCGTTCACACTTCCTAGATCAATTGATTGCGCAACTTTTCCAGATAGATCTGTAACGTTAACTATAACATCAGAAGCATTAGACAAGTTAAAGGTAACCGTAGCATTATTTGATGCTGGGTTCGGATAAATTGTCATTCCTACTTCATTTTCGATAGTTTCAACAGCAGCAGATGGATCGTCTAACAAACGAATCATTACAGCACCAGGAGAAGTAAGACTGAATAAATCGCCATTCGCATCAAATCCTAAAACTGTACCTTCGTAAGTATTTTGAGCTAAACCAAATCTAACTTCAGTTGCACCTCCGAAGTGACCAGCAACAGCTAAAATTTCGTCACCTGGGTTAAGGGTAACTGCGCCACCTACTAATGGTAAAACAGCCCAAGTTGCAGTTGTACTTCCAACAACACCCACTTCAGTTTCAGCAAGGAATTCGAATGCATCAACACCATTCCACTTCCAAAGTTCTCCGAAGAACTCGCTTCCTACTGCTCCAGAACCTTGAGTTGAAAGATAAATTTTCAATGCGGTTACATCAATTGGATCAAAAATCTCATGATCATTACCTATTTTCAAAGGCTGTCCATCTTGAGAAGAAATTTGACCGATTGAACCACTAAACACATTGTTATCTCTTGAATACTCGTACTGAGTTACAAATACATCCATTGTAGTCTCATTATTTGCTAGAGCTGCATCTGTATTTGCACCAAGGCTTGTCGTTAAATTAATTGTCTTCGTACCAATTCCAGTTGGTATATATGGAGTGGATATAGCTAGTGTATCAATAACACCTGAATTGATAGCTAAAGGGGTTCCAGATGCTGTATATCCACCTGTTGCAGTTGCTGACAAAGAAACTGCTGCTTGGTTCAATGCTCCATTGTTAAGCGCCAATGCACCGAAAGTAAGACCTGGGAAAGATGATTGAGAAGCAGGAATGTGGTAATAATCATACCCCAAAGTTGTATTTAAGTCAGTTGCTTGATACCAATTATTTACTTTCACGTCATTATTCCAAGCTTCAACAATTTTTACATCATCAACTCCCCAAAACCAGTCATAAACACCAACATAATGGAAACGTACTTTCACTTGGTTAGACCAAGTACCAGCAGTACCTATTGCTGAAGTAATATTTACTACTTCAACTTCATTTGGAACACAGTTGGTATTAACCGGTACCTCTGCAACTGGATTTACTTGGAAAATAGTCCATGTTACTCCATTATCATTCGATACCTCAACATAATTTTCATCATAATAATGACGGTAGTATTCAGAAAAGGTCAAGTACATTGCTGAAGAACCAGCTCCGCTTAAATCAATTGTTTGTTGGTACTCAAAATAAGCATCTTGAGCAACACCAGCACCAGCGTTATCAGAGTTAATGAACGCGAAGTTTCCTGTCGCGCCACCAAACGTTGCAGGCCATTGGTAACCTGCCTGTTGAGAAGCGATACCACTCGGAATAGCAGTTAAAATTTCCCAATCTCCATTTTGATGGTTAGCACCATCTACATGCAACCAATCTGCAAGATTATCAAAACCGTTTGTCCACCAAACTTGACCTTCTGCTTTGTCAGCATTGTATGCAGGTTTAGTAGCTGGGCGTACCTCATTTCTATCATGCTTTGCAGGAATGCTATTCATTAAAACTTGAGCATTCAAAGAAAGACCTGAAAGAACGGCACCTGTTAATATGTACAATTTTTTCATAATAGGATTTTTAAATTCAGCGTAAAAATAGGAATCTTTTAATAAAAAGCAACCTTTTAAATTGATTTAAAGAGGGCATCCGTAGAAAACTACAAATTAGTTTACACAAATTTTATTCTATTGAAATATTACAGATTTTCGTCAATTCATTAGTAGTTAATTTTACCAAATAATTTCCAGCATAAACCGTTTTTACGTCAAAATAACAAAGCGTACTTCCAGGAAGAATTGTTTGGGTCTGAATTAGCCTGCCATTTAAATCTATTAACTCAGCTTTTATTTCAGAATTATTTAAACCTTCAAATTGAACCACCAATAAATCAGAAGCTGGATTGGGGAATACTTTAAAAATGGCATTTTCAATAGTTTGAATATCAGCGGAACCGTTATATGTTGTAACTGATTCTGTGATACTTGTCACTTTAGCTGCTGTCTTATTCCCATAAAAGGTTGGTCCAACGGCGTATGGATATGCGGAGTTATGATTCTGATCAACAGTAGCGAAATAACAATAAATGCCATTAGGGTATTCAGGTGTAACGCAAAACCTTCCGTTGTGCTCATCTAAATAATCATTTTGACCAGGGTGTGCAACAAATTCGTAATCCTCTCTGAAATAACCGAGAGGATAAGTTGTACTTACAACAGGTCCATCTGGCACATCTGTACCGTCAGCCCAAATAGTTCTTGTTGTAATATTTCTCAATTGGTATCCTGATTTGATTCTTACAATTCCACCTGTTCCATCTGCATTAGCATAACCATATGCCCCATAAATAGGAAAACCGTCATAGGCATATCCAATAAGTGGAGAATGTTCGCTAGTATTAATTGCGTACAAACCATCGGCTGCATAAATATCGCATATGTTAGAAATTACAGTTAAATCTAAATTGAAAGCACTTGGGTTTTGATGGTGATGGTAATTTCCATTTGCTGGATGACCTTTAGAGCAGTCAAAACCTAATTTTTCAGCAGGAACAGCATCTCTATTCCATGACTGAGTTGAACCGGGGCCACCAGGACAAGGAGACATTCCAGGCAAGCCTCCACACAAAGAATTGGTTGATGTATTCCAAGCTACACCATCTCTATAATCAAAAAGTGCAACTCCATTAATAAATACACCAATATTACCGCCAGTAGTTGAAGTTGGCGTTCCTGTATTTTGAGTTGGATTCAACGGAAATTTAAAAATAGCATTTTGATCAGATGCTAAAGAAGGATTTCCATCTAAAAAAGGTCCGGTTGGATATGCAGGGATACCATTAGTAGAAGCATAAACCCAGTTGCTTGAATACTGAACTGTTTGCACATTAGCTTCGACATTATCAGCAATTAAAGTCGGATTTCCGGAAACATAATGACTTCCCATTATACCCGTAGTGTTGCGCAACCAAGAAGTGATTGCAGGATTCAGTTGAGATAATGCCGTTAGATTTAAACCTAAGGAAATAACAAAAATTATTTTTTTCATATGTAGCTTTTTTAAATTAGAGGTTATTTGATTTAATTAATTGCGCAAGAGCTCATTTTGGATATAAAAATCTTTGATCAAAAAGAAAAGTTTTATCAGTTAAAGTTAGCAAAAAGCTTAAAAGATCTTTTATTTCATTATCGGTCATTTTCATTGGTTTCTTCAGTGTTTTTGATAGATATTCGAGATCATGGTTTAATCCATTGTAAAAATTGAGTACTTCTTTTAATGTCGAAAATCTTCCATCATGCATATAAGGATAAGTATATTCGATGTTTCGCAATGTTGGTATCTTAAAAAGATATTTATCTTCTGAATTTTGTGTGATTCCATATCTGCCATAATCTAAAAAATTTGAATCTAGGGAAAGTCCATTACTGGCAAAGAAATCATTCGTAAAAAGTGGTTCTGTATGGCATGAGGCACATTGTTTTTTGAACAATTTATATCCGTTTTGTTCTTGAGCGGTAAAATTAATACCTTGCTCTTTTCGCATTATCTGGTCGTATTTTGAATTACTGGAAACCAAAGAAACTACAAATTGCGTTATAGCTTTAAAAATTCGGGAAGTACTAACCTCATCATCACCATATGCTGCGGTGAAAAGTTGCTGATATTTGTTAGAATTTTTCAATCTAAAAATGACTTCCTCTAATGTATTATCCATTTCTTTTGGATGCGTAACGGGATTTATTCCTTGTACTTCCAAATTATTTACACCTCCATCCCAATGGAAGAATTTATTCCATGCTAAATTTATCAGCGCCGGCACATTCCTGGTTCCTTTTCTTCCATCTATTCCATGACTCACTTCATGATCCACATGAGCAAAACCAGTAAATTGCAGGTGGCATGAAGCGCATGAAATTGTGCTATCTCGGGATAAAATCGGATCATAAAATAAATTTCGTCCGAGTTGAAAACCTTCTTCGGTAAGCGGATTGTTTCCGAAGTCGTAAACAGATTTAGGAAAATTATCCGGAATAACAAATTCAAGTTTTTCGGACTCCATTTTACTCCTCAACGATATTAAAAAGAACAGAGATGTTAACAACAAAATTACCCCCCACCTCATGGTTCAATCAGCGTTATTGCATTTTTAAAGCTATTAGCAAACAAACTTGATTTTTCTCCTGGAATCGTAATTGAAGGTGACTCGATTAACAAATCAGATAAAATGACCTTTGAAAGATCAATTTGAAAATTTAATTGTTGTGATTTTGGAGTTAGGCAAATTTGACTTGAAGTTGTATTTGGTGGCAAATACCCCCCTATATGGTATTCAAATTTTTTGTCAGGACTTTTAACAATACTTGAAATGCCTTCGATTTTTGTATTGATATAACCACTATTCCATGCCCAGTACATTCCATTTAATGGATCCAAAGCGCCATCATACAAACCACTAACATTTGAAACACTATCAGTTCCGATTAAAAAACAAATGGAATCAGCAGGAGATAACAACTCAAATTTCATTTCCAAAGTAGAGCTATCCGATTGATCTATTAAATAATATGTGTTTTGATAGTTTCCAACTGAACTTGCTTTTTGGGTGAAATTGAAATTACCCACGTAAAACTTAATTTTATTGAATGCTATCCAGTTGTCTCCTTCAATGGTTATTTTTTCTTTACTCAAAATCTCTTCACCGGCATATACCATTTTGAATGACATATTAAATTCTTGCACTTGGGAAGAGCAAAGCACATTCACTTCGATAAATAAAATAAGAAAAAGGTATTTAATCATGCTTTGGGGGTGGAGTGTTCTTCTGAAATGCATGGTTAACGATCTCTACCAATTTCTGCTTTTGTTCTGCATTGCAATATTGGGAAACATCTACAAAATGTTGAAATGTGATTTTTTCTATGATTTCATGATTTTTAGATAATTTTTCTAGCAAATTATTAGATAAAACAGAATCGACAGTATCAGTTTTAAGCATATTAAAAAGGGAATCATTCAATATGCGATGTTTATCCATTAATTGATCTTTGGTTTGAAAATGTTTTTTTTGCAAATCCAAAACTGCTTCTTTTTGTTTGTCTTGCAATTCAAGTTTATCAACCAATTCGAAGCGCATATTGTGATGATTTCTTTTGTCAAAAGTCATATATAGGGTAACTCCATTTACGATTACCAAGATTACGATAAGTAATTTATAGATAGATTCTTTTTTCATAAATAGGAATTAAAGTAATTAAAATATTGCATCACCTCAGATCCATTATTTTCTGAAAGTTGATGATTTGTGATCCAAGCTAATAAATTAAAACCTAAAATAATGAGTACAGTAGCAGCCAAATATAAAATTGATTTAAAACTTACTGATTCCGCATTGAAAGATTGATTTGGAATACTATAAAGCTTATTCAATAGCTTTTCTGAAATTGGAATTTCATTTTTAAGATTGAAACTTTCCAAAACGTTATTTGTCCAAGTATCTTTGTCTATTTTCATATCTATTTAGTTGATTAATTTGTAATTAAATTGCGTCTTACAAATAAAAATTTTGATAAACTGATTCCAAATCTTTAATCAAATTCTGTCTTGCTCTAAAAATGAGTGATTCTACTGCTGAATGAGAAACTCCCATAATTTCAGTAATTTCTTGATAAGAAAAACCCTGAAAATGTTGCAAAGAAAAGGCTATTCGTTGTTTTTCACCCAATTTGTCCAGGGCATTAAAAAGTATTTTACTGTATTCCTCATTTACTAAAATCTCCTCCGGGTTTGATGATATATCGCGAGAAATCCTTTGATCGGCAAATTTTACTTCCACTTTTTGTCCAGAGCGTTTGAATCGTTTATTTTTTCTAAGGTATTCATAACATTGATTCACTGAAATTTTGTAAATCCATGTGGCAATAGAAGAGTTGCCTTTAAACTCATTGATTGATTGAAATATTTTGGTAAAGATCTCTTGGGTTAAATCCTCAGCATCTTCAAGATTTTTTGTGAAGGAAATACACAAATTAAGAACCTTTACACCAAAGGTATCTATCAACTCAGCAAATGCTTTGTCTTCGTTATTTTTTAAACGAAATATTAAATCTTTGCTCACCAATAATTAAGATGACAATTTTATTTATTTCTTGCAATATAGTATTTATTCTAAACTGTTCGTGTCATTAAATACCCTGCAAGATGCTTTAAATTGTCCTTGGCCGAATCGAGTAAATCAATTTTTTCGAGATGCAATAGCGCCTCATTGTAATAATGTTGCATTATTTCTTCACAAACAGCCTTCACATTTAATTGATCATAGACATTTCTTGTATGTGATATCTTTTTGTTTAGATCGGCTTCATTTTTAAGCTTTGTCAATTCTTCCAAACTCATCGCATCGCTTAATTCCAAAGCCTTTAAATTCAATAAGGTTTTCTTGTTTGCAATGACATCACCACCAACTTGCTTTCCAAATTTATCTGGGTCTGCATAAAGGTCTAAAATATCATCTTGAATCTGAAAGGCGATGCCTATATTTTGTCCGAACTGATAAAGGTTACTTCTATCTTCAACTGAAGCATCTGCAATTAAAGCGCCTAATTCAAGCGCACAACCAAGTAATACAGAAGTTTTCAAACGAATCATTTCTATATATTCATCAACACTGACATTGGTTCTGCCTTCAAAATCCATATCCATTTGTTGACCTTCACAGACTTCGATTGCTGTTCGGTTAAATACCTCTAAAAGTTCTTTTATATGTTTTTCTTCCTGACGAACCAATAGTTGATATGCTTTAACAAACAGTACATCTCCGGATAATATGGCAATATTCGAATTCCATTTTACTTGAATAGTTTCTTGATTGCGTCGGAGAGGCGCCTGGTCCATGATATCATCATGAATTAACGTGAAATTATGAAACACCTCTATTGCAAGGGCGGCATGAATTGATGCTTCACGTGGTTTACCGTACATTTCTGAAGCCAGTAAAGTAAGTACAGGGCGCAAACGTTTACCGCCCAATTTTAAAAAATATGTAAGTGGATTATAGAGGTTTTCCGGGGTATTTGGAAAATTAAATTCAGATAATTTCCTTTCGATTAAGGAAGAATATTCAACTAATTCTTGCATTACTATTTGATCAGATTCATAAGATAACTACCATAACCGCTTTTAATAAGCGGCTCTGCGATGCTCTGAAGTTCTTTGCTTGAGATGAATCCATTTAGATATGCAACTTCTTCAATACAACCAATTTTCAAACCCTGTCTTTCTTCAATAACCTGAACAAATTGACCTGCCTGCATTAAGGAATCAAAAGTGCCTGTGTCTAGCCATGCCGTTCCGCGATCTAAAACAGCAACTTTCAACTTTCCCCTTCTTAAATATTCTGCATTGACATCGGTAATTTCAAATTCTCCACGTGCCGAAGGCTTAAGGTTTTTAGCAATCTCAACAACATCATTATCATAAAAATACAATCCAGGAACTGCATAATTAGATTTCGGATTAATAGGCTTCTCTTCAATAGAAACGGCATTCATTTCTGCATTAAACTCAACTACTCCATATCTTTCAGGGTCCTTGACATGATAAGCATAAACTACCCCACCATCAGGATTGTTATTATCTTTCAAAAGACTATCCATTCCAACACCATAGAATATATTATCACCAAGAATAAGTGCCACTTTGTCATCACCAATAAATTGTTCCCCAATAACAAAGGCTTGAGCGAGGCCATTTGGAACTTCTTGCACGGCATAAGAAAATGAGCATCCTAACCTTTTTCCATCTCCCAAAAGCTTCTCAAAATGAGGCAAATCGTGAGGGGTAGAAATAATTAGTATTTCGCGAATCCCCGCACTCATTAAGATGGAAAGTGGATAATAAATCATCGGTTTATCATAAACCGGCATTAATTGTTTCGAAACTGCAAGCGTCAAGGGATGAAGTCTGGTTCCAGAGCCGCCAGCTAAAATTATTCCTTTCATTTGGATTCAGGATTGTCCATTTGTTTGTCTTCTGATTCATTATCGGCAGAACCTTCTTCTTTTACTTCCAATTGAAATAAATCAAAATCTAGTTCTTCATCATAAAGCTCAAACATGGGTTCTTCGAAAGATTTTGTGGTTACCCTTCGCTCTAATGTCATCAGTAAGCAAGGAAGAAGGACCAAATTGGTAAACAAGGCGACAAAATAGGTTATTGCCGACAGATAACCAAGAGCTTGGGTGCCTCCAAAATCAGAAAAAACGAATACGATGAAGCCGAAAAATAAAATTACAGAAGTATACATAATACTCAAGCCTGTTTCTTGAATGGATATGGCTATGCAATCTTTAAGATCCCATCTTTTGTGATTCAGTTCCTGACGATAGCGGGCCAAGAAGTGAATGGTATTGTCAACTGTAATTCCTAAGGCAATTGAAAATATCAACAAGGTAGAAGGTTTCAATGGAATATTAAACCAACCCATTATACCGGCTGTTATTACCATTGGAATTAAATTAGGTATCATTGATACAATTACCATTCTTATGGAGGCAAACAAAAGACTCATTAAAGCAGCGATAGAAATAACAGCAAAAAGAATACTTGAAACCAAATTCCAAACTAAATACTGTGTTCCTTCCGACACAACAACTGAAGTTCCTGTGAGGGTTACATCGTAATACTCATTATTAATGGCGTCTCTTAATTGCGCTTTGAATTCTGGTTTGTTGTAGTATTTTTTTATTAATTGATCATCGGAGTCAAATTTAAATTGAAGAGATTC
>CANJNE010000034.1 GCA_947475275.1 Flavobacteriales bacterium
AAGTTGAGATAAATTGGCCAGATGATTTCACCCGCGCTTACGGGACGATGCGAGGGAGTAATATAATTAACGACTACACCACTGGGCAATTCACTCAACAGAATTATGAATCGTATAGCGGTTCAATTGCTAAAGCTGGCACTTATGCTATTGGTCCAGCTTATGTCAAAAAAGGTAACAAAATTTACAAATCAAACAGCGTATCTGTAACTGTTAGAAATGAAACAAATAGCATCGCCGCAAATCAAGGAGATATTGCTTCAAAACAATTGAATGAAGATGCTTTTGGAATAATTTCAATGTCAAAAAATACAGTTTATGAAGGTGAACCTTTAGTAGTGGAAGCAAAAATTTACAGTAAGTTTAGTCCATCACTTCTTGAAAGTTATAAAAGCTTTGCAGTCAGCGGAATTTCTGAAAAACAAGACCTTCAAAAATCTTCAAATAATATTACAGTCAAAGAAGAATATTTGAAGAATAAAGCTTTCTACGCTTTTGGATACGATAAAAAGGTGGTCTTTCTTAGTGGTGTTGGTGAAAAGCAGATAGACCCTTTTGAACTAACGCTACATTATGGATTTCAAACCAAAAAAGTATTGTCTTCGGCGGCAAAAATAACAGTCAAACCTCTGCCTGATGACGCTCCTCTATCATTTACAGGAGGTGTAGGTTCTTTTAGCATTAAAAGATTTGGAATTTCCAAAAAACTTAAACAAGGAGATGTTTTGCCCTTGGTAATCGAAATTAGCGGAACTGGAAATCTGCAACAAATCACTAAACCCAATTTGGAATTGGGGAAAAATTTTGCACTCTACGGTGATCCAACAATAAAAGAAGATTTTGTATTCAGTGCACTAGGGGCGGAGGGAAAAATCACAATAACATACAACCTACAAGTAGTTGGTGAAGGTAAAATTATACTCCCTGAAATTCAGTTTGCCTATTTTGATCCTCTTAAAGAAAAATATATTGAGTTGAAAACAAATTCCGAAGAATTGACAGTTGAACCAAATGCAAATTTTCAATTGGCTCAAAAATCGGTTAAAGGAAAATCTGAAAATTTTAAAGGTGAAGACGCAATGGGTTCGGGTCTATCAAATGGATTATTTGAAAATCTAAGTTCATCCCCAATTACCTGGGTTGCTGCCGCATTGCCTTTTATTTTGGGTTTGATGTGGTTTGTTAGAACAAGAAAAAAACAAGATTCCACGCTGTATTCTGATGCAAATACCAGCGAAACATTAACAGTTAGCACAATACA
This sequence comes from Flavobacteriales bacterium, assembly GCA_947475275.1. Lineage (GTDB taxonomy): Bacteria > Bacteroidota > Bacteroidia > Flavobacteriales_D > Crocinitomicaceae > M0103. The sequence goes on from CANJNE010000034.1 coordinate 1,262, forward strand.
TGCGGAAACTGAAAATAATATTGTTTTAGAACCAGTTCTAGAGGATGCAGAGGCGCTTCTTGCCTGTGGGGATGCGACTGGTTTTTATAAGGCGTTGAAAAATGAAATTATTTTCACACTGCGAAATAAGCTAGATCTACCATCCGAAACCATTCAATCTGAAGTCTTAGACAAAGCAAAATCGAATTTATCAAAAGAAACTTTTGTTGAAATTACACTGATTATAGAAGCCTGCGAACAAGGACAATTCGCTCTGGGGTTGAGCAATGAAGAAAATAATTTATTGCTTTCCGATACCAATCAGCTAATAGAAAATCTCGCTGTTTAAAGCATTCAAATTGTATAGGTAAACATAACATGGCTGCATTATTCAGTATTGTGTATTTTTGCACTGATGGAGGAAAAAAAAGCAAACATCAGAAATTTAGACTATGAAGCTCTTGAGTCGTTAGTCATTGGATTGAATGAGCCAAAATTCAGGGCCAAGCAAATTTATGAATGGCTTTGGGTGAAAAACTGCTCCTCATTTCAACAAATGTCGAACCTCGGAAAATCGCTTACGGAAAAACTCGAAAGTGCTTTTTATATCGATGCAATAGTACTTTCTGACGAACAGATTTCAGCAGATAAAACAATTAAATGTGCATTTCTCGTTGATGAAAAAAACGCTGTTGAAGGCGTCCTTATTCCTACAAGTTCAAGAACAACTGCTTGTATCTCTTCTCAGGTCGGATGTAGCCTATCGTGTACATTTTGTGCCACTGGAAGATTGAAATTAATGCGTAACCTTACTCCTGGAGAAATGGTTGACCAGGTTGTTTTCTTAAGGAATAGAGCCAACAACTTGTATAATAAAACGCTGTCCAATATCGTTTACATGGGCATGGGTGAACCGCTACTCAATTATAAAAATGTTTTACGTTCTGTCGATATTCTTACTTCAGAAAAAGGATTGGGTATTTCGCCAAGAAGAATTACGGTTTCAACAGCCGGTATAGCCAAAATGATTCGAAAATTGGGTGATGATCAAGTTAAGTTCAACTTGGCACTTTCTCTACATGCTGCGAATGATCAAAAAAGAAGCCGAATCATGGATATCAACGACTCGAATAATCTTGAAGAATTGGCAGACGCACTGAGATATTTCCATGAGAAAACAGCATCAAGAGTTACGTTTGAATATATAATTTTTGATGGCTTTAATGACCAAATTGAAGATGCACAAGAGCTAGCTAATTTCGCGAAATGTGTTCCGTGTAAAATCAATATCATTGAGTACAATCCTATTGATAATGGTGAATTCAAGCAAGCTAAAAAACAAAATGTTGATGCATTTGCCTCCTTCTTGGAGTCAAAAAATTTGATTGTTAACGTTCGGCGCAGCAGAGGAAAAGATATTGATGCAGCTTGCGGTCAATTGGCTAATAAAAACAAGGCTGTTTCGCTTACACCGGAATTACTGAAACAAAAAAAATAATACTTTAAATGCTATTCAGTAGTTTGACATTCCTGTTTGTTTTCTTACCGATTACGCTTTTATTGTACTACCTGTCGCCTAAAAACTGGAAAAATGGAATCTTGTTGATACTGAGTATTCTATTTTTTTCATGGGGAGGCGTGAGTTATACCTTTTTGTTTTTAGGGTCAATTCTCCTCAATTTTTTCTTTGCTAAACAAATCAACCGTACAAAAAAAACACGAAGAAATTGGCTGATTGCAGGAGTTGTATCCAATGTCACATTACTCTTTATCTTCAAATACTTAGTTTTTTTTATTGGAAATATAAACCTATTATTTCTCAATTTGGGAGCAAGTGAAATGCCGTTGTCGGAATTGAAAATCATACTGCCATTGGGTATTTCTTTTTACACCTTTCACCAAATGTCAATGCTTTGGGATATCTACCGAAGAGAAGACAAAATCGTTTTGAAACTGAGTGAGTGCGCCTTGTATGTTGCGTTTTTCCCACAACTCATTGCGGGTCCAATTGTCAGATACAAGGACATAATCAATCAAATAAAATACCGCTCAGAATCGTGGGCACTCTTTACACAAGGTGCAGAGCGATTTATAATTGGATTGGCTAAAAAAGTCATTATTGCCAATACTATGGCATCTCTAGCAGATGAAATATTTAGTTTCAATCCTGAAGAATTAAGTGCCTCTGCTGTTTGGGTAGGAACCATAGCATATACCCTACAAATCTACTTTGATTTTTCAGGATACTCTGATATGGCTATCGGTCTTGCAAAAATGTTTGGATTTCGTTTGTTAGAAAATTTTGATCTCCCATACACGGCTAGAAGTATTCAAGAATTTTGGAGAAGATGGCACATTTCACTTTCAACTTGGTTTCGAGATTATGTTTACATCCCATTAGGTGGTAATCGGTCTGGACGAGCCAAAACCTATTTCAATTTATGTCTTGTATTTGTTTTAACAGGATTTTGGCATGGAGCAACATGGAGTTTTGTTTTTTGGGGAGTTTTTCATGGCTTTTTCTTGATAATTGAACGTATAGGCTTAGCTAAACTTTTAGCTAAATATTCTTTGATTGGATGGATTTACACCGTTACGGTTGTGATGATAGGTTGGATATTTTTTCGAATCGAAAATTTCTCAACTGCTTTAGATTTTATTCAGCAACTTTTCGCTAATGATGTTCCTGAACTTGTAAATATCAGCTATTTCGTCAATACCGAAAACATCTTAATCCTATTAATTGGAATAGGGCTCGCCGCACCCACTTGGTTATCATGGAATACTTCCCTTTTTGAAAAGTTTAAAAATATGATTGGAAAACTGACACTAATGCGGCAAACCATACTTTTATCCTTATTCATTTATGCTGTAATGCTTATTAATGCCAATTCTTATAATCCGTTTATCTATTTTAAATTTTGACGAGGTTTAAAAAATATTATTTCCCTTTCGTTTTCATTGCACTGATTGCATTTCCATTGCTGAATTGGGACGGTTGGATTATTGAGTTTAAAAGGGAAAATGAAAATAGAAATTTTTCTGACACCCTAAATTTTAACATCTCCAAACTAGATAATTTTCCAAATGATTTTGATAATTATTTCAATGATAATTTTTCTTTCAGATCACCTTTACTTAAGATTTTTCATGAAATTAAATTTAACGTCTTCAATATTCCACCTGATCGAGATGATTTAGTCTTTGGAGATGACGGCTGGTATTTTCTTGGTGGTGACGAAAAAAGAATTTACGAAGGAAGAGAAAATTTTAGCGATGGCGAACTGAAAATGTTCAAAAACCTTTGGAATGAACGATTGGATTTTTTAGAAAGTAAAAACATCAAATCCTATTGGTTGATATGTCCAACAAAATATCAAGTCTACGATGAAAAACTGCCTAATAAAGTAAGAAAAAGTACAACTGAAAATCGAACAGCACTCTTGACAAAATACCTTCAAAAAAACAGTCCAAATATTGAAATAATCAACCCAATCACATTTCTAAAAAACAAGAAATCTTTAGGGCCAATGTATTTCAAACTTGACAATCACTGGAATGATAGAGCTGGCTATGAAATTTCCAAATTGTTGGTTTCAATAATACAAAAAGATTTTTCTGACCTTCCTGAGCAAAATATTGACGGATACACTTGGAAGGAAAAGATAAAAAATGATGGTATTCACAAGGCCGCTTTAGGAATCAGTGATTTGTCTGAAATAGTTCCGGTAATTGCCTCAAGAACTGAATTTGCACTTCCTGTGAAAAAATATGGTTTCATCTCGCCAAAGGATTTTCCTTACGCTTGGAAATACGAAACGCGATTTCAAAATAAATCTAAAGGGAAATACCGAATCCTAGTCATTAGGGACTCTTTTGGTGATGCCATTGAACCTTTTCTAAAAGAAGCTTTCGAAGAAAGTGTTTTCATTTTCGACAACTGGAAATATGCTTTGGATAAGGAAATTATTGAAACTGTTAAACCAGATGTCATCCTGTATATCACCTTAGAAACGCACTTGAAGAATTTCCTTCAATAACCTTAATCTTTGAATCAGAATAAACTTTGAAATTAGGATTTCAAGTGTAAATTTTGTCAAAAAAAGAATAGGTTTTCTCAATTTTCTCTAAGTTCAAAGAAATTATTTCAATATTAATAATGAAATGAAAAATATCACACTTTCCGCATTAATGTTTGCCTTATTGATAACAAGTTGCAGAGATAACCAAAAAGACCCGGATACAAATAGCGATTCTGAGTTAAATCGTGCTATAGAAAACAAAGAGAAAAATAAAGACAGTTTAAGGCTTAAAAATATCGAATCAGACATTAAACAAATGTTGGAACAAGGTAATACAACTGAAGAAATATCAGCATTCATTTCTTCTAAGATGACCCGAGAAGATTATGAAAAAATTAAAAACAGTTTAGACAATTCAATTAAATCCGAAGGCGAAACTCAAATATTAAATGGTTTAAATAACCCTAACTCGAAAATTAGGATTGAAATATTAAAAGACACCGAACGGGAAGTTGCAAAATTTATCAAAGACCCAAGATTTATTGAATTGAACAACACAAATAAAATAAACGCATTAAGAGAATTTAAAATCCAACTTTTTAAAATAATTCAATTAGATTTTAATTTGAACAAGGAATCTGATATTTTAAGGGATATAATGGAGGAACCATTTAAAAAAGCCTTGAAGAAAATATCTAAAAATAATCCGAAAGATTAAGCTGTGAGCATGGAATAGATGTAACGATTCCAGACTAAGAGAGAATTTTAAAAAGGATTTTTTCAAACAAAAGATAGACAATGTTCTTATCTTTGTTTCATATGCAAGCTGTTGAAGAAATCATAAATCCTATTCGTGTTGAAATTGCTGAATTTGAAAGCCGTTTCAAGCAAAGTATGCAATCAACAGCTCCTTTGCTAGATAAAGTTACACACTACATCATAAAAAAGAAAGGAAAGCAAATTCGACCAATGTTTATTTTCCTTACGGCTAAAATGTTGGGTGAAGTAAACGATAAAACTTATGATGCTGCCATCTTGGCGGAATTGCTGCATACAGCCACGCTTGTGCATGATGACGTAGTAGATGATGCAAATGAAAGAAGAGGGTTCTTTTCTGTAAATGCGCTTTGGAAAAATAAAGTTGCAGTGTTAGTGGGCGATTATATGCTCTCAAAAGTATTGATACTTTCTATTGAAAAACAAAATATTCGTTTGCTTGAAACTGTTGCAAGAGCGGTTCGTGAAATGAGCGAAGGTGAATTGTTGCAGATTGAAAAAGCCAGAAAAATGGATATTACTGAAGATGTTTACTTCGAAGTTATCCGCCAAAAAACTGCTTCATTAATAGCAACTTGCTGCGAAGCTGGAGCAATTTCAGTAAATCGCCCAGATATGGAGGAAAATATGCGCCAATTTGGAGAATTAACTGGTTTAGCTTTCCAAATTAAAGATGATATTTTTGACTATGGTATGCCGGGTAATATTGGTAAACCAACAGGATTAGACATTAGAGAGCGTAAAATGACACTACCTCTAATTTATGTGCTCAATAATGCCCCAAAAAACGTAAAGAATGAATTAATCAATATCGTTAAAAACAAAAACGAAAACCCTGCACAAGTTGCTCGAGCTACATCTTTGGTTATCGAACATGGTGGAATTGAATATGCCTACAAGAAAATGAAAGAAATTCAAGTTAAAGCCCTAAATCTATTGAATGAAATTCCAGATTCTCAAGCTAAACAATCAATGATTGGCCTGTTGAATTATACTATTGAACGTCAAAAATAAAATGAGATGATGAAGAAAGTTATTTACACATTATTACTCATATGTCTAACTGTTTCTTGCGGTGAAAAGGAAAAAACCAAAAAGGAAATGGCTCCTGTCAAAGAAGAAAATCTTGTTGAGATGAAGGATGGAATGTATACAGAGTGGTACCCAGGTAAGAAACAAATTAAATTTAAAGGGCCTCAAGATGAAAACAAAAAAAGACATGGTATTTGGAAATTTTATTCGGAAACAGGTAATGAACTCTCCTATACAGTTTATGAACATGGCATGAAATCGGGTTATACCATCGTTAAATATCCAAATGGAGCAATTCACTATACTGGTGAATACCGAAATGACAAAGCTGTGGGTATCTGGAAGATTTATGACCCAAATGGTAAACTCAAATCAGAAGTGAATAAAGGCGAATAAAAATGTCAAAAATCCCGCCCCATATTGTTGATGAAATTATGCAGGCTTCAAAAATTGAGGAAGTCATTGGGGAATTTGTGCAATTAAAAAGAGCTGGGTCGAATCTTAAGGGATTAAGTCCATTTACGGATGAGAAAACGCCTTCTTTTGTTGTTTCGCCAGCTAAGCAAATATTTAAATGCTTTTCCACGGGTAAAGGTGGGACAGCGGTTACTTTTTTGATGGAAAAGGAACACTATTCCTATCCTGAGGCGCTAAAATGGCTTGCCGACAAATACGGTGTTGCAATCCCTGAAGATCAAGCACCAACACCTGAGCAGCTTGCCGCCTATTCTGAAAAAGAAAGTCTTTTCATTATCAATGAATTTGCGAAAAGTCACTTTTCCGAAAATCTATTACACACCAACGAGGGCTCTAATATTGGCTTAAGTTATTTTGAAGAACGTGGTTTCAGAAGGGACATCATTGAAAAATTTCAATTGGGATATTGTCTCAATACCGGTGATGATTTTTACAAAGCTGCAATTGAAAAAGGATACAAATTAGATTATTTGGAGAAAATTGGATTGGTAAAAAGTAAAGAAAACCGCCATTTTGATTTTTTTAAAGGACGCGTAATGTTTCCCATTCATAGTATTTCCGGTAGGGTTCTAGGATTTGGTGGAAGAACACTGCAAACAGATAAAAAAATCGCCAAATATTTCAATTCTCCTGAAAGTCCAATTTACAATAAAAGCGAAATACTTTACGGACTTTATTTTGCGAAAAACGACGTCATTAAATACGATAATTGTTACCTGTGCGAAGGCTATACTGATGTGATAAGTATGCATCAAGCAGGTATTCATAATGTTGTTTCTTCATCTGGTACTTCCCTCACAAAAGAACAAATCAAATTAATTCGCCGCTATACTCAAAATATTACCATATTATTTGATGGCGATGCTGCTGGTATCAAAGCCTCCTTCAGAGGAATTGATCTCATTCTCGAAGAAGGAATGAACGTAAAAGTAGTTCTATTTCCAGATGGTGAAGATCCTGATTCTTTTTCGAAGCGAACTTCAACGGCAGAGTTAGAGGAATACCTGAAAAACCATACACAAGATTTTATTTCATTCAAATCTGAAATCTTGCTTAAAGATGGTAACAATGATCCTATTAAGAAAGCTGGATTGATTCGAGAAATTGTGCAATCTGTTGCTTTGATTCCCGATCAAATCATGCGAACGGTATATACGCAACAGCTAGCGGAACGCTTCAATTTGGATGAACAAATTCTCGTTTCGGAGCTTATTAAATTTAGAAGAAATACAGTCGCTCGTCAGAATGATGCTCCAGAATTGATGGATTTACCAATTATCAAGGAACAATCAAACCAAGTTGACTTAAAAGAAAATTCGGCAATCCAATCTTCTGAAAATAATGAAGAAGACGAATATGAGTTGATCCGTATTATGATCAAATACGGAACTTATTTAATAAATGTGGAACAAATTGATGAATCTGGTAATAAAATAAATGTTGAAACCAGTGTTATTGAACTCATTCATCATGAACTCGATAGGGATGAATTAACCTTTTCCTCACCGATACACGAAAAAATCTATCGTATTTTTTTAGATGGACTGGAACAAAAAACGTTATACTCTTCAAGTTATTTGATTCGCATGGAAGACCAAGAGGTTGTACGTTTTGTAACAGAAATCGAAGCGGATAACCATGAACTCAGTTCCAAATGGATGAGCAGTTATAATATTGCAACCCGAACAGAGCTCGATCGCCTTCAAGAAACAGTAATGCAAGCTTTATACCGTTTTAAGGCACTAAAAGTTGAGTTCTTTATTCATGAAATCAGAAATCAACTGCAATCAAATTCTGAACTTTCTCAAGATGAATTAATGGATTTATTGGCCCAACAAATGGCTTTCGAGAAAATCAAAATGATTTTTGCTGAGAAACTAGGTCGAACCATATTAAGATAAACCCTAATGCTAAAAGAAACACTTTTTAATCTTGGTCCTTACAAAATCTGCTTACTAAATATACTTATCCTTTTTCTGATTTTTTTGCTCGCTGTTGCAATGAGACGAATTCTTCATCGAAGGTTGAAGCAATACTTTAAAAATGCTAATATCACTATTGATGGAAGGCTTTCCAACTGGCTCAAAGTTATAAGCCAAAGTGTATATCTGATAGCTGTTTATGTTGCCATTCTCAGTTTTAATATTAACAATGAAAATGTAACTTTTGGTGATTTTCTCAACTTTAAATTGATTGAATCAGAATACTTTGTACTAAGTTTTTACCACATATTGGTCATAATCGCAATATTCTTCGGCGCCAAAATGGCTTTAAACTTAACGAGAATCTATATCAACAAAAAGTTAAGACAAAAATCAGAATACACTCCCGGGACAGAATTTGTATATGTTCAATTGGCTAAATACATAATTTACATTTTCGCAATCATGTTTAGTTTGCGGGCAATAAATGTTGATTTAACACTTTTACTGACAGGTTCAGCAGCGCTTTTGGTTGGTATTGGTCTTGGTCTTCAGGATGTTTTTAAAGATATTTTCTCCGGATTGGTCTTACTTTTTGAAGGTAATATTCGGGTTGGAGATATCATTGAAATTTCCAATGGTGGCAAAACGGAACCAATTGTTGCCAAAATTCTTAAAATCAATGTAAGAACAACTCAAATTGAAACACGTGATGGAAACGTACTCATAATACCCAATGCTAAAATAACACAAGAGTTTATAGAAAACTGGAGTCATGGATCAAAACTCACCCGATTCAAAATAAACTTAACTGTAGAATACGGAAGTAATGTTGAATTGATTAAATCACTAATTGAAAAAGCAGCGCTATCTCATCCCAAAGTTCGAATGCATGAAGAAATCAACGTGCGCTTAGCCAACTTTGGTAGTAATGGATTAGAACTCGAACTCATTTTTTGGGCTGACCATAATTGGGATATTAACAATTATAAATCTGAAATAAGATATGAAATTGATCGACTTTTCAGGGAACATAAAATTATAATTCCTTTTCCTCAATCAACAGTTCACATCAGCCAATAATTAATCTAAAAGCTGAAATTTGTATTGTTGAATGGTATTTTCCAAACCAAAATAAAGTGCATCAGAAATCAAAGCATGTCCAATCGAAACTTCAGCCATATTGGGTATGTGGGTTTTAAAAAATCGCAAATTATTTAGACTCAAATCATGGCCCGCATTAATTCCCAAACCGAGTTCATTGGCTTTTTTTGCAGCTAGAACATAATCTTTAATGGCCGCCTCAGGATTTTCAACATAATGCTCAGCATATGGACCTGTATACAATTCAATACGATCTGTACCCGTTTTAGCTGAGTATTCAATTTGATGTAAATCTGTTTCCATAAAAATGGATACACGAACATCCCATCGCTTCAAAACCTCGATTGTTTCCTTGAGAAAATCATAATTTTTCACAACATCCCAACCAGCAGAAGATGTTAAAACGTCTGGGGGATCAGGTACAAGGGTCGCTTGTGCAGGTTTAATTTGTTCTACCAATTGCATGAATCGCTCGTCTGGATACCCTTCAATATTGAATTCTGTAGTAAGGACCTTGTTCAAATCAATAACATCTTGACGTGTAATATGACGTTCGTCTGGTCTCGGATGAACTGTAATCCCGTCTGCGCCAAAACGCTCGCAATCTAAAGCTACTTGTACAACATTAGGGTTATTACCTCCTCTCGAATTTCTTAACGTAGCTATTTTATTAATGTTGACACTTAATTTTGTCATGATAAGGTACAATTTTTGACCTTTCAAAGTTACAAAGTTCAGAAGGATTTTACTACTTTGGCAATACAAATGAGAGCACTAGAATTAATAACAGAAGAAATCCCTCCTTTAAATCACTTAGATACAGGTGAAAAGGCACTAATTTGGATGGACGAATTTAAAGTTTCGCATCTTCCTGTTTTGAAAAATGGAAATTTTGTTGGTTTGATTTCTGAATCAGACATTCTCGACAAAATGAATTTAGATGAAACTTTAGATAAATTATTTGACCATCTTCCCAGGCCATATGTGCTTTCAAGTTCGCACATATACGAAGTGCTTTATAAAATTTCTGAACATAGAATAAGCGTTATCCCTATTTTGGACGAACAAGAACATTACGTTGGTTGTACTTCTGTATATCACTTACTCACTTTAATCGCAAATACGGGCAGTATTAAGGAGCCTGGAGGAATTATTGTTTTGGAATTGAATGCACACGATTATTCGATGTCCCAAATTGCGCAAATTGTAGAAAGTAATAATGCGAAAATTTTAAGCTCCTACATCATTTCTCCCCCTGACTCAATGAAATTAGAGGTTACCCTGAAGATTAATCAGATTGAATTGGGTAGAATTATTCGTACCTTTGAAAGGTATGATTACATCATCAAAGCTTCCTATCAAAAAAGTGAAGTTGATGACGATATTCAAAATCGTTACGAATCTTTGATGAATTTCTTGAAATTGTAAAATGAACGTAGCTATTTACGGTAAAAAAGTCACAAGACAAAACAGTCAGGTTTTTGAGGAGCTACTCAAACACTTGAAGGATTTTGGTTGGAAACCTATTGTTGAAAAAGAACTAAAACAGCAGTTGGAAAACAAAGTGGGTTTAAGTCAAAAAACCGATGAATTTGTCTCTCACAAGGATTTTCATAAAGGCATCGATCTAACATTGAGTATTGGTGGAGATGGTACTTTCATTAAAAGTGTTAGTTTTATTCGAGACTCAGGCGTACCTATTTTAGGAATTAATACAGGAAGACTTGGTTTCCTCGCAAATATTTCTCAAGATGCTTTATTGCATACCATCGAACAAGTAAAGAACAAAAACTTTGAATACCAAAAACGATCTTTAGTGCGGGTCCAAACTGAAGAAGATTTATTTGGTGATGATAATTTTGCACTCAATGAAGTTACCATTCAAAAAAAAGATACAGCCTCAATGGTTACTGTTCATGCCTCTTTGGATAATAAATATTTAAACAGCTATTGGGCAGACGGACTCATTGTTTCAACTCCAACAGGATCTACGGCATACAATTTGAGTTGTGGCGGTCCGATTGTAACTCCAGGTTGTCTCGTGCACATACTTACACCTATTGCTCCGCATAATTTGAATGTTCGTCCTGTTGTGGTGCCAGATCACCTGCCAATATCTCTAAGTATTGAAGGTAGAGGCAGAAAATACCTTATCAGTTTGGATGGGAATTCAAAAAATATAAGCCAAGGTGAGCAAGTATTGGTTACGAAAGCCGAGTTCATGATTAATGTTATTAAATTTGAAGACAACAACTTTTTAGATACCATCAGAAATAAAATGCTTTGGGGTATTGATAAAAGAAATTAAAAACCAGAATCAATTGTTATGAAAAAATCAACTTTTAAAATCGTTCTAACGCTATTCTTACTTATCACTTTGGGCGTGAATGCCCAAACTAAATTAGCAGATGGCATCTATGCTGAATTCAATACAACAAAAGGAAAAATTACATGTGTGTTGGAGTATGAGAAAACGCCAATGACCGTGGCCAATTTTGTGGGACTTGTGGAGGGTAATTTCGAGGTATTTGATAGTCTTAGTTTTTCGAAACCTTATTACGATGGCATTAAATTCCACCGTGTTATTAAAGATTTCATGATTCAAGGAGGTGATCCTGAAGGAAACGGATCCGGAGGTCCTGGATATCAATTTTACGATGAGTTCCATCCAGATTTAACACACAGCGGCCCAGGTATTCTTTCCATGGCCAATTCAGGAGTTGCTACAAACGGGAGTCAATTTTTTATTACACACCAAGAAACGCCATGGTTAGATGGAAAGCATACAGTTTTTGGACATGTTATCGAAGGTCAAGACATTGTAAATGCAATTGAACAAGGTGATGAAATGGAAACGGTGAAAATAATCCGAGTGGGTAATACAGCTAAAAAATGGGATGCAACCAAAGTTTTCAATGAAAGCTATACTGCGAAAAAAACAGAAATTGAGGCGCAAGCGGCGGCTGAAATGAAAAAGATGGAAGAATATAAAACAACCTTTTTCAACGAAGTAAAAAAGATGTATCCAAATGCAATTGCTTCTCCAAGTGGTTTAGTTTATGTTATCGATAATCCTGGTGAAGGCGAAAAACCACAATTTGGTCAAATGTTGTCTGTTCATTATACAGGAACGCTTTTCAAGGATGGTAAGAAATTCGATTCATCTTATGATCGCAATGAACCTATTGAATTTCCTTTTACCAACGGTGGTATGATTCCCGGATTCTTAGAAGGATTAACCTTAATTGGACAAGGTGGAAAAGCAAAATTATTTTTACCTTATTACTTAGCATACGGTAGTCAAGAATATCCGGGAATTATTCCTGCCTATTCAGATTTAGTATTTGAAATTGAAATGGTTAGCATTGGTGGTGCAAGTGCAGATCACGAGCACCATGAGGGTGATGGACATCAGCACTAATTATTGATCTAAATAAAATTGAATAATGGGCTTTTAGTTATGAGCCCATTTTTTGTGTCTTATTTGCTCATAAAAAAAGCTCCAATATTGGAGCTTTTCAAAAAATCTATAGGGTTAGATTACTCAGTCATGTTCGAGTATACCTCTGCACTAAGCAAACCACCCAATTCACTTGAGTCACTAATTTTCACTTTAATCATCCAACCTTCACCGTAAGGATCACTATTTACCAATTCAGGATTTGATTCCAAAGCTTCGTTGAATTCTAATATTTCACCACTTAAAGGCATAAACAGGTCAGAAACAGTTTTTACCGCTTCAATAGATCCAAAAACCTCTTCCTGTGCAAGCGTCTCTCCAATGGTTTCTATTTCTACATAAACGATATCCCCAAGTTCTCCTTGAGCAAAATTGGTAATGCCTATTGTTGCAATATCACCATCTACGCTAACCCATTCATGGTCTTTCGTGTACTTTAAATTTTGTGGAACGCTCATCGTAATTTTATTTTGAAACAAATGTATAATTTTTTCGAAGTTTCAAGAACGTTTCGGTAATTAAGTTCTTCACATTTTCTTAAATCATTTGAAACTGAGTGAGTTCTGATTTCCTTTGCCTATTTGTTCACATACCAAAGCTAATCCGTGCAATTTTCTTAACTTTGTAAGATGGTAAACCAAGATCAGTTAAAAGATATTTTTGCTCGTATTGAAGCCATAGCAAACTATCTCAAAATTCCTGAAAAACGATTGCAGCTGCAAGAGGAGGAGCTTAAAACTCAGGATCCCTCTTTTTGGGATGATCCAAAGGCTGCCGAAGCTCAAATGAAAGCAATCCGAACACTGAAGTTTTGGATCGAATCCTATGATAAACTGAAATCCAAATACGATGATACAGAACTGCTGATCGAGTTTGTTAAGGAAGGTGCAGCTGAGGAAAGTGAAGTGGTTGCATCATACCATGAACTATTAAAGGAGGTTGAGGAGTTGGAATTGAAAAACATGCTCTCAGGTGAAGAAGATGGATTGAGTGCGGTACTACAAATTACAGCGGGTGCAGGAGGGACTGAAAGTTGCGATTGGGCCTCTATGCTCATGCGGATGTACATGATGTGGGGTCAGAAAAATGGTTATAAAATAAAAGAACTCAATTTTCAGGAAGGTGATGTCGCTGGTGTCAAAACAGTAACATTGGAATTTGAAGGTGAATTTGCTTTCGGTTATTTAAAAGGAGAGAACGGAGTACACCGATTGGTGAGAATTTCCCCTTTTGACTCCAATGCGAAAAGGCATACTTCTTTCGTTTCTGTTTATGTTTACCCACTTGTTGATGATAATATTGAAATAAATATCAATCCTGCTGATATAACATGGGATACTTTCCGTTCTGGTGGTGCAGGTGGTCAGAATGTCAATAAAGTTGAGACAGCTGTGCGATTGCGTCACGCTCCTTCTGGAATTATTATCGAAAATTCAGAATCTCGTTCACAGTTGGCTAACAAAGAAAAGGCCATGCAACTTTTGCGTTCACAGTTATATGAGATGGAACTGCGGGCAAGAATGGAGAAAAGAAACGAAATTGAAGCAGGAAAAAAGAAAATTGAGTGGGGTTCGCAAATAAGAAATTATGTTATGCATCCCTATAAATTAGTTAAGGACGTCAGAACTGGTTGTGAAACCGGAAACGTTGATGCCGTCATGAATGGCGATATAGATGAATTTTTAAAAGCTTTTTTAATGATGTACGGAAATTAGAATTTTATTATACCAAACCTAGTTATCATGATTATATACCACCACTCTAGCTGCTCCAAAAGCCGCTTTGCGCTTGATTTATTGCGCGAAAAAAAACTTGAATTTGAAATTGTTGAATATTTCAAAAGACCATTTTTAAAGGAAGAAATGAGAGAGATTATTCAAAAATTGGGCGTGCATCCTGAAGAATTGATTCGTAAAAATGAAAAAGAATACAAACAAGTTTTTCCTTCAAAGAACATTACAGAAGACGAATGGTTAGATGGAATGTTGAGATATCCGAAACTTATTCAAAGACCTATCGTAGTAAATGGTGAAAAAGCGGTTATCGCCCGACCAGCTGAAAGGATTTTGGAAATTTTATAGCTATAGTAATTTGAAATGAGAACCAAATACATTGATTTAATTGACCAGACTTTTGATTTTCCCCAGAATGAGTTTCATCTGAGAGAAGATCATTTATTTTTTCATGGGATTGATTTGATGCGTCTAATCAATCAATATGGTACTCCTTTGAAATTCAACTATTTGCCTCAAATTAGCAACAACATTCAAAGAGCGAAAGGTTGGTTTAGAGAGGCAATAAGTAACCTAGGCTATTCCGGAAATTACTATTATTCGTATTGTACAAAAAGTAACCATTTCTCTTTTGTTTTAGATGAAGTACTGAAAAATGATGTACATATTGAAACATCCTCAGCATTCGATATAGATATTGTAAGGAATTTATACAACACAGGAAAATTATCTGCCGGTAAATATGTGATTTGTAATGGTTATAAGCCAAAGCAGTATATCGACAATATGGTTGGGCTAATAAATGAGGGGAATCTCAACATCATTCCTGTTGTTGACAATACTCAGGAATTGAACGATATCCTATCGAAAACAGATCGTACTATTAGTATTGGTATTCGAATAGCTTCGGAGGAAGAACCAAAATTTGAGTTTTATACTTCACGTTTAGGTATTCGCTATCGGGAAATTGTCCCTTTTTATAAGTCAATGTTGAAAGACAATCCACAAGTGGAAGTGAAAATGTTGCACTTTTTTATCAATACAGGAATCAATGATACTTCATATTATTGGAACGAATTGACCAAATGTTTACGAATTTACAGTGACCTTAAAAAGGTTTGTCCAACCTTAGACTCACTCAATATCGGTGGAGGATTTCCGATTAAAAAATCTTTGGCTTTTGATTTTGATTACGCCTATATGGTAAGGGAAATTTTAACACAAGTGCAACGTGTATGCACAGACAACGATATTCCTGAACCTAATATTTTTACAGAATTTGGATCGTTTACCGTAGGTGAAAGTGGCGGTGCCATTTTTAGTGTTATCCATCAAAAACAACAAAACGATAGGGAGAAATGGAACATGATTGATTCTTCATTTATGACGAATCTTCCCGATACTTGGGCAATCAATCAAAGATTTATTATGCTACCCGTCAACAGATGGAATGATGATTATGAGCGTGTTTTACTTGGAGGTTTGACTTGTGATAGTGACGATTATTACAATTCAGAACAGCATTCAAATGCCATTTATCTTCCGAAATTTGACCGAAATAAACCACTGTATATTGGGTTTTTTAATACTGGTGCATATCAAGAAACAATCGGAGGATTTGGTGGTTTAAAGCATTGTCTCATTCCTGAACCTAAGCATATTCTTATACAACGCGATGAAAATGGAAAGCTCCAAACTGATTTATTTAGTGAAGAACAAACCGCCGATGATTATTTGAGAATCTTAGGTTACGAAAAAAACGATAAACTTCGTTGATAAACTTCTTTTTATAACTAATTTTGCACGAAATTTAACCTGAATATTTTCTAAATGAAGATTAACCGTATTTACCTTCGTCCGAACACACAATTTTCTCTCCAATTTAACGCTTGGGCAAGTGCGCATAGAATTAACGTAGAAGATTATCAGGATAAGGCAGATGAGGCAGATGCTGCAATTGACGGCTTGGTTATTTTTAATGAAAATCAAGAAGTCGATCGTGAAGTAGCTGAAATTAAAAGTCTTTTTGATCGCAAATTAAAACCAATTCACAACATTGATATAAATGGTACTTTGATGGTAGGCTTATCCAATCTCGAATTATGGATAGAAAGAAACCGCTGTAAAAATGTGCTTTTTATTGCATCTGATGCAATTCTTAATAATCCAAATTGGGAGCGTTATTTGGTGAATATTAGATAAGTTTTTAGAAAAATAAAAAACTTTCATTTGTTGTGCCTTCTGAAATCTAAAATTCAGTAATTTCACATCGAAAGCAAGTTAAATATGAAGAAAAAATATAGCCTTGTCGATACTGATGTGGATTCAAGAAATTTGATAGATGCAGGACAGCGTATTTTGAAAACTGCTTCAACAAGTACGGTTGCATTAGCACTTGCCTTAACCTCCTCAACTGCCGTATTATCTGGTTGTACGGATGAAAAAGATTGCGATAAAGACGCCACAACTTATGCCGATCCAACAGATTCTGCGAATTATGACGCAATGGATACAGCTGATGTAGCTGCGTATGATTACGCAATTTTCCAAGACAAAAAAACTTGTGATTAATAATTAATCGCGTATGTCTATTTCTAATCTTGATTGGCTACTTTATCCTGAAAGTAAAGAGGTTTTTGAACAGAATATTTTTGAAAAGAAGTTTTTACATATCAAAAGATCAAATTCATCATATTATGATGAATTTCTTCGGCTTAAAAACTTAGATGACCTATTTGGTTCACGACAATTTCGTTTTCCTTCTTTGCGCCTAACTAAGGCAGGTGAGGAGCTTACCTCTGAAAAGTATTCACATGATAAAAATATTGATGCATCCTTAGTTCAAAGGTATTTCTTGGATGGTTACACCATCATTTTAAATACGCTTCATGAACAAAATCAAGCATTAGGAGAAATGGTGAATTGCTTATCTAATGATTTAGGACATCCTTTTCAAACCAATATTTACATCACACCACCAAATAGTCAAGGATTTCCTGCGCATTATGATACACATGACGTTTTTGTTTTGCAAATTGAAGGAGCTAAAAAATGGAGGATTTACGAAGATTCCCCGGTCGTTTTGCCGACCAAGCAACTGGAATTTCAAAAAGAAAAACATCCTGCACCACAATTTTTCACTGAATTGGAACTTGTAAAAGGAGATCTTTTGTACATTCCTCGTGGCGTAATGCATGATGCCCAAACAAGCAAAGACTTATCAGTTCACGTGACACTCGGTTGGTTGGGATATACTTGGACAGATGTGCTCGTTCATATGCTCTTGGAGTTTTCAAAAAATAATGTTTTGCCAAGAAAATTTGTTGATCCTTTTAGAAACTGCAATAGAGAAGATTTGGAAGATGAATTCAAAGAATTACTTATGCAATTCTCTGAAACCTATCAAGTTCAAAATTCTATAAATCAATTCCGTTTGGAGTTGGCGTCTAGTCAGCGTTTCTTCTTTAGTGATATGCTTAAAAATGCATCGCAATTCAATCAGTTTTCTTTGAGTTCAAAATTTACGATGAGGAATAATATTTTGGTTATCCCGGAAAAATCATCCGAGGAGGCCATATTAAGAATTGGTAACAGGGAAATAACCTTTCCAACTTTTACCTTCAATACCTTGGATTTTATTCTTAAAGCTATGCAGCCATTTACAATTGTCGAACTTCCTGACGATTTGGATGATGATGGTAAAATAGTGCTTCTAAAACGATTGCTTAAAGAAGGAATCATAACATTTGCCTAGATGAATGTAATTTGTAACCCTTCCATATTGTATTCGTTAAATTACTATGTTTTTGAAAACAATTTTCTGCGTAACTTGTCGTTGATTTTGTGTTGATGCGGATTTTTATATTCATATTATGCTGTTTCCCACTTTTATCTAGTGGTCAATACGCCAATTTTAGATCTAAATCTGAGATTGGATTCCTCCTTGGTGGGTCCAATTATTTTGGAGATTTGAATCAATTTAATCCAATTTATGGAGTGAAACCAGCTGCTGGTTTGCTTTACCGTTATAGTTTCCACTCTCGAGCAACTTTTCGTTTGAATGTCATGTACGGAACTGTAGGTGCCTCCGATGCAGATGCGCGTCAATCAATCAAGCAAAATAGAAATTTAAGTTTTTTCACACCAATTTACGAGGTTGGAAGTGGGGTTGAGTTTCATTACAAACCTTTCAAATTAGGGCATACCAAACATTTTGCGACGGCTTATGTTTTGGCTGAAATAGCATTGTTCAGAATGAATCCGCAAACCATGTATAATGATGAAGCCATCGAATTGCAACCTTTAGGTACCGAAGGTCAAGGTACAACGTTAAATGGCGACAAACCTTATGGTCTTACACAATTGTCGCTACCGATTGGTGCTGGTTTTAAAATATCCCTTGGTAAAAAAGCCTCATTCTCTATCGAATACGGTCTTCGAAAAACATTTACAGATTATATTGATGATGTGGGAAGCGATTCTTATGTCGATCATATATCGCTGGCACAACAAAGTGGTCCATTGGCGGCAACTTTGGCAAATAGAAGCCTTGATGGGTCACGTTTTGGAAAACGCGGTGACTCATTAACCAAAGATTGGTATTCCTTTTTTGGCGTTATGTTCTCTTTTCGCATTGGAAAAGAAGGTGTTTGTTTCGGGATGTAGCGGATTGAGTTATTTGGAGTTTATTTCTTCCTTGTTTCCTAAATCTTTTTAATAATCGCTATTTATCATTCAGCAGGGTTTTCAAATATTCCCCTCGCCAATCGTCAAAAACATCAATCTGATTCAAGGTATCATTCATAATACCATAGCTACTTTCACTATGCAATTCTTCTTCTAAGGTCCACCAACAAAAACCTAAATTTTGCTCAGCAATATAATCCGTAAGGTCTTTGAGCCAAGGCTCGACATCCGTACCTGATTTCCCACAACCGAATTCACCAATAAGTACCGGGGCGCAATGAACAAAATTGCTATCGGTAACAAAACCCCAGTTTTTATCATAGGCGGCCATTCGCTCTGCTGTACTGAGTTGGCTGTATTTTTTTTGCCGTTTCGGAAATAATAAATTGGCTTTGGTCCAACTGAAAGAGTAGTTATGAACTTCATATACCAGTTTATTTGGAACATCTAATCGAATAGGTTTTTTTACCACAGGCTTCAAATGCGGAAAACTAAGCTGACTCAAAAAATGAACTCTTGCATTGATTCCTTCTACAACAATCAGCCAATTTGGATTTACAACATGTATGGCATTTCCTGCTAATGTTGCCGCTTTGTGCCAATCCTTTTTGTTGCGGTGTCCCCAATTCGGATTTCTCGGTAATGGCAAGTTCTTTTTTCGAAGTGGTCTCACTTCATTTCTCAAGTCTGCACCAATTACCAGTGGATTCGATTGGTAACGCAAGGCCAACATTTCCCAATCAGCTATCCAATCATTTGTCGTTTGGGAATACGTTTCATTTTTCCCATACCAAAGCCCATTCATATCATAATTGCAACACCATTGGGTTGTAGTAGAATGGTTATTGAGCAGTACAAATATTCCTTTCTCTGTTAAGCTCATAATGACTTTATCCATTATTTCTAAAGGGGTTAATCCTGCCAATTCTGAGTTTGGACCAACCCAATCTTTGGAGGCAAGCGTATTATCGTGCAACATTTCATTGGAAAAAGGCAGACGAACCGTATTAAATCCAGCATTTTTGATAGCCAAGGTAATGGTGTCTAGGTTTTGTAGGTGCAAACCAAAGGGCATGGAATGCGTATTTGTTCCCTTGCTGTGATCAGTTGAATATGGAATCAACGAGCCATTTGCGCCCCATCAGTTAATGCCTTTCAATCTGAATTCTTCTCCCTCAGCATCAATTATCGCTGAACGATATGTGGATAAAGGTGCACTTTGCGAGTAGGAAAGTAGATTAGTATTAATTAAAAAAAGGCAAAATGCCAATTTGGTAATCGAACTCAAGCAATTTGTTTTAAATGTTCAACAAATTTAAAATAATTGGTACCAATTATTTCCTTAGACGAATCTAAGCACTTTTTTGTGTTTTGCGCAACTCATTGACATGTGATTTTTTCCAAATTTCACCTTTGGCCAAATACACTTTCGATTTCGAAACAGTCAACTGAATTTTTCAGCTGAAGTATCACCATTATATAATGCTCATTTTGATTGAGGGCCTTCGTTTGGTGCTAATGCCATTGCTACTTGTGGTTACCAATGTGCGGTTGGAAAAAGCAGGAATAAACGGATTAAGAAGAAATAGATATTTTATTTATAACTTTTGATTTTAATTATCACAAACCTTTGAAATCACCAATCTTTCACCTTCC
>CANJNE010000035.1 GCA_947475275.1 Flavobacteriales bacterium
CTTTTCTTTTCAGTAGCGGGGACACGAATATCCTTCATTTCATTTCGGATGGACGTTATTGGGGGCTTAACAAGGAAAACCGAATTGCTTCGCAACTCTTTTTTTATGCCTTTATCCTTCATTCAAACCTTCGGCTTGATTCAGTTTACGGCATAAAAAAACCTGAGCCAAATGACTCAGGTTTTCCTTGTAGCGGGGACACGACTCGAACGTGCGACCTTCGGGTTATGAGCCCGACGAGCTACCAACTGCTCCACCCCGCAGTATATCTTTACTGCTTTATTTCAAATGTGACTGTTTCGTTAAACAGGATTACAAAGATAGTGTAGTTTTTCAGTTTTCCAAAAGGATTGATTGATAAAAAATAATATTTTGTCGAATTCAATTAATTTTGCAATCAAGTTTGTTACTTTTTTTAAAACAAACATTTGATCAAGAAATTAAAACCTATGAAGCAATTGATTTCAATTACCAAAATCCTCACCGTATCATCTGTGTTGATTCTTTTTTCATGTGGTGATGCAGAAAAAAGCGAAAATGCTATTAAAACAGCCTCACAAACCGTTTCAAAAATTTCAGATGAAGATAAGTTCAGCCAGAAAATGGCCCTAATCGATTCCAACCAACAACTTCAGGTAATCAATGGTTTAGCTTTTGGAAATCATGAAAATGGCATCTCGATTGAAGCAATAGGATATCTTAACACAAACAATCAAGAAGTTAAAATTGAAGAAATTTATAGTGATTCAAAAACTGGAAACAGCGAAAGAACATATTTCTACATAGAAGGAGGTAAAAAATTTGCCACAAGACAAATTATTTATGATAATACCCGAAAACCAACCATGTTTACCGAAAGGATTTCCTTTTATGATCAAAATCAAAAAGTCATTTACACTAAAGAAAGGGAAGCTGAGTATGAAGAATATTTAAGTCAGGCGAGCTTTAAACCAACTGCATTATTTGATTGTAAAATTGAACGTGCCATGCGCGCACTTAATGAAGAGGCAGAATTTGAAACAACATTTCAAGGCTTTATCGAAACAAAAACTGTTGATTATATCATAGTAGGTTCTAACACCAAAGATGGATATACATCTTCACTCGCGGTTGTACTGCCTAATGCATTAACGGCTGAACTTAAAAGCAATCAGCTGAAGTATGTAGGAAAATTACTTCAAGTTCAGTTTCAAAAAACAATGGAGGGAAATGTAACCTACCAAGCACTTATAGATATTCGGCTTGTTGAAAGTGAATAGCAATCGTTTAGAATTTCTATATTTACGTTGTCAAAATCAAACGTGAAGAACGGAATTAAATATGTATTGCAAAAAACGTTAGGCTTTCAAAACTACCTTTATGTTTTTGCGTTGTTTAAAATCCGCACTTTAAAAAAAGATAGAAAAGAAAAAGATTTTTTTCATTTTATCAACTTTTTGAAAGACAAAGAAGGTGCTGTTCTTGATATAGGGGCGAACATTGGGATAATGTCGGTTCATTTGGCACAAAAGATTCCCAATTCAACCATACACGCTTTTGAACCCATTCCAGATAATGCTTTGGTATTAAAGAAGATGCTTAAGCGTTTTAACCTAAAAAATGTTCAAGTTCATGAATTTGCGCTTGGGGAAAATGAAGGGACTGTTGAAATGATTTTACCCTACAATGGTAAAACAAAAATGCAAGGTCTCAGCCATGTTAAGCATGAAACAATTGATGAGTGGAACGAAGGTCAAGAGTTTGAAGTTCCCATCAAAATGCTTGATAAACTTTTTCCTGAGGATCGAATTCAAGGTATTAAAATCGATGTAGAAAACTTTGAATATTTTGTACTTAAGGGAGGCCTAAAGACTTTGGAAAAACAAAAGCCCGTTATTTACGCTGAACTTTGGGAAAACAAAAATAGAGACTTGTGTTTTGAATTGCTCCATTCTCTTTCTTATATTGCATATGTAATAGATTCAAATGAGGTTGTTCCATATGATTCAGAAAAACATAACAAGCAAAATTTCATTTTTAAAGCCAATTAAATTGGTTGCATTGCGTTTTTACCCATGATGCAAAAGAAATTTATTACCAATCTGATTCTTATTATTGCACTCAATCTTTTGGTGAAACCATTAGCTATTTTTGGAATAGATGCCACTGTTCAAAATAAAGTTGGTGCTGACGCTTATGGTTTATACTTTTCGTTGCTCAATCTTTCATTCTTATTTAATATTCTTATGGATGTTGGTATCAATAATTTTACCACGCGGAATGTTTCTAGATATCCCCATATTGCATCAAAATACCTCGGTAAATTGTTTAGTTTTCGAATTATTTTGTTTGTGATATATGCTATAACAACACTTGCTATTGGGATAGGTCTTGGCTATAGAGATCAAAGCTTATACTTTTTATTCATTTTAATACTGAACCAATGGTTAGTAACGCTGATTGCATACATAAGAAGCCATTTTGGCGGTTTACAATTGTTTAAAACAGACGCACTTATTTCCGTTTTGGATAAGTTGCTCCTCATTCTTTTTTGTGGGTATTTATTGATTTCTGATCCATCTGGGCCTTTTTACATAGAATGGTTCATTCTAATTCAATCCGCATGTTATGCGCTAACACTCTTGGTTGCATTTTTCATCTTATTGAAGCAAATTGGTGTGCCTAAATTCGAGTTTGATTGGGTATTTTCTTTTGCAATATTAAAAAAGAGTTATCCTTATGCATTGTTGATATTATTGATGATGGCTTACACAAGGACAGATGCAGTAATGCTTGAAAGGCTTCATCCTAACGGTGCTCATGAAGCCGGTGTTTATGCACAAGGCTTCCGATTACTTGATGCCTTCTTTATGTTTGGAATGTTGTTCGCGAATTTATTACTTCCCTTATTTTCTAAACTTATTAAAGAACAATCTAATCAATTGATCCCGTTGCTGACAACATCCAGAAATTTATTGGTAGGAGGAAGTATTTTGTTGGTATTTCTTTGTGCAAATTATTCTGAAAAGCTACTTGGATCAATATATAATGAAAATATTTATGAGGCAGCATTATGTTTTAAATTTCTGATGTGGGGATTTATTGGAATGTGCATAAGCTTAATTTATGGAACCTTGCTTACAGCTAAAGGAGATCTTCGCTTTTTAAATCAACTTTCAGCAGTAGGTATTGTATTAAATGTTGCTTTGAACGCCCTTTTAATTCCAAAATATGGCGCGGCAGGATCTGCAGTGGCAACGCTTATCACGCAATCTTTGACGGCAATTGTTCAAACAGTTTATTGCCATTATAAAATGAATATCGGGAAGTGGCCAATTGATCTTTTTCGTTATTTCGCATTATCAATTGTAATGCTATCAATAAGTTTAGTTTTCCGTGATAACAACTATTTATGGATGTTACTTCTAGTTGGTGGGACATTTTGTCTTTTTCTATTCAAATTAATAGATTTAAAAGGCATCCTAACTTCCGTTAAAAATGTTGTTCCCAAATAAAATTTTAATATCAAATTTGCGTTATAATTCCTTGTTTTTCTGAACACTTTATTTTAACTAACTTCGCACCACATTAGAAAAGCCATGAGTGAAGCATTTAATGAAATTGAAAATACAAGACAGCATCTACTGGTCTATATTTGGCAAAAAAGAAAAATACTAATAATTTTTACAGGAGTTGTCAGCGCACTATCGTTAGTAGCTTCATTAATGATGACGCCGATTTTCCGTTCAACCGCAATTGTATTCCCTGCGGCCAC
This sequence comes from Flavobacteriales bacterium, assembly GCA_947475275.1. Classification (GTDB taxonomy): domain Bacteria; phylum Bacteroidota; class Bacteroidia; order Flavobacteriales_D; family Crocinitomicaceae; genus M0103. Next base: position 3,755 of record CANJNE010000035.1, read on the forward strand.
AAGTACAGTATCCTTTTCAGAACAACGAAATGCCAAAGCTGCTGCCATGGATTTTGGTGAAGAGGAACATGCAGAACAATTGGTTCAAATTCTTCAATCATCAAAGATTAGAGATAAAATCGTTGACCGTTTTGATTTAATGGATCATTACGGAATTTCAAAAGATGATGCCAATAAACATTTCAAACTCGTTCAAAAGTATAATAACAACTTTGCATTCGTAAGAACAAGATATGGTTCAATACAAATTGATGTTTTGGATAAGGATCCTGAAAAGGCTGCGGCAATGGCAAACAAAATTGTTGACCTTATTGATACGGTAAAAAATGAAATGGTTGCTGAAAGAACCCACCCAGCATTTGACATTAATAAACGTAAAAAAGAACAATTAGAGAAAGATCGCAATGCTATTTTGGCCAAATTGGATTCGCTTAGTTCCCTCGGTGTAATGTCTTTAGATGGCCGAACCAACTTGTTTCAAGCTTATGTTGATGCTAAAAATCCTGCTGAAAAAGCTGAAATTAAGCGAACAATTGATGTCAACTTGGAGCATGGATCCACTTTCGATGGTCTAGAATTTATTCGAAATGAAAAAATTATGCAGTTGGAGGAGTTCCAAGTTTCGTATGAACAAGCTGAGTCTGATGCTAACGCTCAATTTAACCATAAATTCGTGGTAGAAAAAGCTGTTGTTGCAGACAAAAAAGACCGTCCAAAACGCATGATAATTGTTCTATTATCGACTATTGGATCCTTTGTGTTTATGGTCTTTTTATTATTAATAAGAGATCGCCTTAGAGAATTGAAGCGCTTAGGTTGATGCTACAATCCTTTCGTACAAATAGTTTTTTGATTTTTAGCGCATTGGCTTTTATTGCGCTTAGCATGTTTTTTATTTGGAACGAACAACCTTATTTCACTTTGTTTCCTGTTGTTTTATTAGCTATTTACTTTTGCATATATGAAACCAAATGGGCGTTTTTGGGATTGGCTTTTCTTACCCCATTATCTGTAAATATTGAGGAATGGACCAGTAGTTTTGGATTATTTGTTCCAACAGAGCCAATTCTATTTGGATTCATGATCCTAATAATCGCTCTCAATTTGAAAAAGAATTCAATTAATGCCGCGTTTTGGAAAAATCCCATAATTTGGGCAATTGGAATTTACTTGTTCTGGGTTGCAATAACATGTATTACGAGCACGAATCCAATGGTATCTATAAAATTTCTTGTTGCCAAACTTTGGTTTATCATTCCATTACTGGTTTTAGGAACAATGATTTTTATGGAATCCAAATATGTCAAGTGGTTTTTATGGCTTTTTATAAGCGGGATGGTTATTGCGATGCTTTACACCTTGACAACTCATGCTTCTTACAGGTTCGGGGAGAAAGAAAGTCATTGGGTTATGTGGCCCTTTTTTAAAGACCATACCATTTATGGAGCAATTGTGGCGTTAATTGTGCCATTATTGTTTGGGTTGTATTTTAGTAAGAAGCATCCTCCCTTAGTTCAAGCTGTGGTTTTAGGTTTTATTTTCATAAACCTTTTAGCATTATATTTTTCATACACGAGAGCAGCTTGGCTCAGTATTTTTGCCGCATTAGGTGTTTGGGCGCTCATCCATTTCAAAATTCGATTTTCTCTGCTTCTTGGAACAGCATTGTTTTCTGGAATAATCCTATGGTATTCATGGGATGGTATTCAAATGGAATTGGAACGCAATAAATTTGAGCATACCACAGAAGAATTTAGTGAGCGATTACAATCTGCAACCAATGTAACCACCGATGCTTCCAATTTGGAGCGCATCAACAGGTGGTCATGTGCTATTGCAATGTTCAAAGAACGACCGATTTTTGGATTCGGACCAGGTACCTATTCTTTTGAATATGCGCGTTTTCAAGAACCTGAAAATTTAACCATTATTTCCACAAATTTTGGAAATATGGGCAATGCACACAGTGAATATTTAGGTCCACTTTCAGAAATGGGATTAATAGGTCTTTTAACGGTTTTAGGTGTTATTGCCATGATTTTTTACAAAGCCATCACACTCTATTATGCTTGGCCTGAAAATGATAGAGAAAATAGGATTATTATTCTAGCTATTATTCTTTCGCTCACAACTTATTTTGTACACGGTATTTTGAATAATTTTCTAGACACCGATAAAGCAGCAGTGCCAGTATGGGGTATGGTTGCCATTCTTATTGCTATGGAAATCAGATTGAAAAGCAGCAAAGTTACTGCTTGATCCAAAGCGATGGATTTAAACATTGTATGCCCCCATCAGATACCAAGTGAATTTCAAAATGGGATAAAGATAGGGAACTTCCATCCTTGGAAATTAGACTGCCAATAACTTGTTTTGTAGTAACCATATCTCCAGCACTTACGCTAGTTTCGCTTAAATTACTGTATGCAGTTCTGTAATTTCCATGTTTAATAATTACCACTTTTCCTGCTCCTGGAATATTTAAAACACTGGTTACTTCACCTTCAAAAACAGCTCGAACAGAAGCATTTAAAGGCGCACTAATATCTACTCCATTATTGTTTGTATATACATTACTCAATGTAGGATGCGCATTTTTCCCAAAACTTTCAGTGATTGTACCGCTTTCTACAGGCCAAGGTAATTTACCTTTGTTACTTTCGAAATTTTTCCCAAGTGAAACAGCTTCCTTAGTTGGAGTAAGTACAACTTCTTTTTTCACGGTTGAAGTCTTTGAAGAACTGCTGTTGGATGTTTCTTTTTTTGTTGTGGTTGATAAAGATGTGCTTGAACCTGTGGCAGAAGATGATGAAGTGGATTTCTTTTTGGATGCATCATCTTCTTTCTTTTTGCGCTTCTTTTCTTCAGCAAGTATTTCATCTTGAATGGCTTGGGTAATTTTTCTACTTAAGTCATCTCTTTTTCTTTCTTCCTCCTTAAGTTGTGTTATCAAAACTGATTCCTCAGCCCTAAATTTTTGATACGCAATTTCCTGAGCAAGCTTGTCCGCTTCAATAGAAGCCCTCTCAGAAATTTTTTGATTAAGCAGTTGTGATTTATAAATTTTCTCCTTGTCGATGAAATCGATTTCTTCCTTTATAAGACTTTGATTTTGAACAATTATTTGAAATTGTTTTTTTTCCAAATCAGCTATTCGCTCGAGATATTCAGCTCTTTTAATGGCTTCATTATAACTTGTTGCTGAAAAAATATACATCATTTTCCCATATTTATTTCTATGCTTGTATGCATACAACAGTAATTTCTTGTATTGCTCTTTTAACTGTTTTATTTTATCTTGAAGCTCTATAATGTCGGCTTTTTTTTCAACCACTTTTACCTCAGCATTTCTAACTTGATTGTCATAATTAAGCACCAATTCTTCACGGTACTGAATTTGATTATCTATCAATTGCAATTCTGTTAGTGACTGAGCCGTATTATTTTTAGACTGAGACAATAAAGTTTTAGTATTGGAAATTTTCTTTTCTAGGCGGGCTTGCTCATCCTTTAATTTATCACTCGCCGATTGTCCAAAAACAGCTCCACAAGCTGTCACTAAAAAAATAAATAATACTTTATTCGCATTTTTCATAACCTTCGGGAATTTTAAAAACAAGATTTTGAGGTTGATTCACCTCAGCCTTATTGTAATCAAGTTGCACAAATATTTTAATGGTTCTTACTTGTATATCTAAAATTGATTTCACGGGAATTTGAAAGCCTTCGATTTCAGTTCTACCTTCTATGTTTAGATTAATGTCTGCTTCTTCAATTGGACTGTAAATGTGCATGCCCTCCAAGATTTTGGATGTTGGATTCATTTTATATGTGTAATACATTCCACTCTCCATTTCACTTGCATCGAGATGATTCCTTTTTTTCCATTCTTTTTTGGTGAAATTTGATACCAACAATTGATCACCCTCTGAAAAAATATAATACTTCCTTGTCGAATCAAAGTCAATTGGGAGGCCCAAAAATATTTCTTCGAAATTGCTGTAGGAAAAATCTACTCCAACAACACTTTTAAGCAAATCGATACTTTCTTTTTGGTAACACTTGTCTTTTTTATTGACAATTGATGCTGAATCAGCGGTGATAATCGCGTTAATTATAGGAACAGAAGCATAGGTTATTAACGTGTTGATGGCACTATCTTTTACCATTCTCAATGAGGTCTTGAAATTGTAATGCGAAGTGTTGCTTTCAAATTCAGAATCCATTTTTGCATAAAAAAAGTCTGGTTTATTCTTGCTTAAACTATCAAGTATGAACATCCAGTTTTCATCTGAATTAGAATCGGTATTATTGTTTATGGCCTCCCCTATTTTTTTAGAACAAGAAAATAGAGTCAAGGTTAAGGCAAGAATGCCGATTATTTTAATATTGAGGTTCATAAAATTGTTTCGAATTGATTTTATTTTCCAGAACTGTATTTCTAGATCCGAGTTCCTTGGCCTTTATCCAAAATGAGACCGCTTTATCGATATTACCTTTTTTAAAATAGGCATCTCCCAAATGTTCATTGATAATTTCGTCATTCGGATTTAATTCATATGCAATTAAAAAGTTTTGCAAAGCTTCATCATATTGCCCTTTCTGAAATAGTATTAAACCTTTGGTATCGATGTAATTTGGTTGTTGACTTTCAGTGTCCAAGACCTCATTAATCAGCTTTTCTGCTACATCAAGTTTGTAATTACTTTGTGCCAATCGGTATGCAAAATTATTTTTGATAAGGGTATTGTTTTTATTTTTTTCGACAGCATAGTTGTATGCAACAATTCCTTCATCTTTTTTCTTCAATCCAAAATAAGCTTCTCCAAGTTGTGCGTATATTTCTGATGTCATTACATCATCGCCCACAGAAAAGTCTTTGCCAACATTAAGCACATCGACAGCTTCTTGATATTCTTTTATTTGAACGGCTGCAATTCCGTTAAGTAAATATACCGTTCCAATTGCCGGAAAAAACTCTAGACATTTTTTGCTATCTGAATATAAATCTTGGAATTTCCCAGCTTCATACTCCATGAGCATAACTTGATTCCAAATGGGGAATTGGCCTTGTTCAAATTCTAAAGCTTTACGATAAGCTTGAAGGGCATCTTCATTCTTTTCATCTTTGAGTAAAAAATCACCTTTTATGGAATAGGGTTTCGCTTGATCAGGATAAGTTAAAATTAGCGCGTCTAAGATTTCATAAACACTTGGATCTACTTTGTAGCTGCTTTCATAAATTGAAATGAGCACCTTCATTTTGGTGTCGAGGTCGATATCCGCACATGCAACTGCCAATTTGAATTCATTCATAGCGAGTTCCATTTCTCCATTTTGTTGATATAAATCCGCCAATGCCATATGGGCACTTCCATTTTGAGGATCAGCCTCTACAAGTTGTTTGAGAAAGTCTATTGCTTCATTTTGTTTACCTTGTTGAAAATACAAGTCGATTAAGAACGCAAGAATTTGTGGGTCTTCAGGAAATAACTTACGAGCTTCCAACAACTCATTTTCAGCATTATCCCAATCCTTCAATTGAACGTATAACTGAAATTTTTGGATTGAAAGTTCAGGAAATAAGCCGATTTGATCTTCTGTCTTGTCAAATACTTTTATAGCTTCCGAAATTTTACCATCTCGAACGAGGGACTCGGCATATCCATAGAGCCACTCTACGTTTCTCGGTTCGTATTTCAATAACTTTTCAAAATACTTAACAGCCAAATTGAATTCCCCTTTTTCGAAATTCATGTATGCCATTTCTTGGATGTACCAAACATTTTTCGGATCAAGATTGGCTGCTTGTTCGATGTATTCAGCTGATTTGGCTAAATCATTTTTCATTAAATACAATTCCGAGAGGGCATAATAAACGGCGTCGTCATTATTTTTCATTGTCAGACAAATCTCGAATGCACTTATTGCATCGTCTATTTGTCCGCGCATTTTGAGCCGAACCGCTTCATGGAATTTTTCAATATAAGGGAAATTGGCAGAAGAATGTCCGGTAGCTTCCTGAGCATCTTTAGCAGATTTACAAGATGCTAGTAATCCTAACAAAAATAACGCTATTAAAAGTTGTCTCATATTTTAATAGTTGAAAAATCACCTAAGCTGATGTCATTTGGGTTGCTTTCACAGCTTGCATTCGACCCAATCATTGCATCAGCAAGAACGATATTTTGAATATTTGTATTGTTTTGAACTATTGTATTTCGAATTACGGAAGAAATTACTTTTGTTCCGTTTCCTAAAGAAACATGCGGACCAACTACTGCATTTTCTATTAGAACATTTTCACCAATAAAACATGGAGGGATAATTACACTGTCGGCAATTCGAGCAGAGTCAGCTACTAATTTTACGTTCTTATCAAAATCATATTCTAGTACCCTTTGATTTGTATGAACAGTAACTTCTTTATTACCACAATCTAACCATTCCAAAACCTCTCCTGGTTTGAATTTATAACCGGATTCGGTAAGTCTCCTAAGGGCATCAGGCAATTGGTATTCACCACCTTTTACGATATTGTTATCTATGAGGTATTCCAATTCCTTTCTCAATGCTGCCCCATCCTTGAAATAATAAATTCCAATCATTGCCAAATCTGAAACGAATTCTTTTGGTTTCTCAACAAAATCAATGATTTCTCCTAATTCGTTCAATTTAACAACTCCAAATGCGCTAGGGTCGTCAATTTGTTTAACCCACAAAATGCCATCAGCATTTGGATCAAGCGTAAAATTTGCTCTAAAAAGTGTATCAGCAAAAGCAACAACGACTGGCCCTTCCAATTTATCTTTAGCGCACAAAACAGCATGAGCAGTGCCTAAAGGTTCATTTTGATAATGTATCGAACCTTTTGCCCCAAGTTTTTCAGCCACTAAGATCAATTCATGTTCAACCTCGGCACCAAAATCACCAACAACAAAAGCAATTTCGTCAATTTTTTCGTGACAAACTGCAGCAATATCTTCTACCAAGCGATGCACTATAGGTTTCCCTCCAACTGGAACTAGAGGTTTAGGAACAGTTAAAGTGTGGGGTCTCAATCGGCTTCCACGACCTGCCATAGGTACTATTACTTTCATATTTTTATGTTCATAAATCCACTAATGGATTTTGGTTAATTAAATTTTATTTAGTTCCAGTACTCCCGAAACCGCCAGCTCCCCTATCGGTAGAAGAAATCTGTTCTGTTAATTCCCATTTAGCTTGTGTAACAGGAGCAAATACCAATTGTGCTATGCGTTCTCCTGGTTCGATAATGACATCCTCATTAGATAAATTCACCAAAAGCACTCCAACTTCACCGCGATAATCTGCATCAATTGTTCCTGGACTGTTTAACACGGTAATTCCTTTTTTATATGCCAAACCACTCCGAGGTCTTACTTGGCACTCAAACCCAGAAGGAATTTCCAAGTATAATCCAGTTGGGAGTAGTTTTCTTTCAAACGATTTAAGGATAACTGTTTCATCTATACTTGCACGAACGTCCATGCCAGCAGAAAGCTCAGTTTCATAGGCAGGTAATGCATTGTTAGAATGATTGATCACTTTAACGACCATCTTGATTTTTTTGATAAAATTAAGAAAACTGGCACCTTGGATAACCAATAATTACTACAGTAATCAACAAAGCATTCTTTAAAATGTGTTTGCCTTAAAATTACCCTTTTCCAAAGTGTAAACAATACCGATGTATATTGCAATCAGTGAGTTATTAATGAAAAATTTGAGTATTGTATTTTCAATATTCAAAACATTGGCAATAAAAAACAATACGAGTGCTAAACCGAGATAAAGTCCAAATTTTCGCAAGTTGTATTTGATCGGATAATATTTTTGCCCGAGAATATAAGAAGCAATCATTTGCAATAAATACACTATTAATGTAGCCCAAGCGCTTGCCACAAATCCGTAAGTGGGAATAAAGATTACATTGATTAGAATGGTAATAATTGCTCCACCAATTGCTATGAAAGCACCAAATTTAGTTTGACCGCTCAATTTATACCATATACTTTGATTGTAATAAATACCAAGAAATACATTGGCCATAAGCAATATTGGCACTACATGTAACCCAGCGTAATAATTCTGATTGCGAATGAACAACTTAAAAATATCGAGATTTAGAGAAACAACTAAAAATACTAAGCAAACCGTTGCAATAAAAAAATTCATAACACGCGTGTACATTTTGTTTTTATCGGCATTCTTCATTTGATTGAAGAAAAATGGTTCTGCTGCGTAACGATATGCTTGTAATAAAATGGTTACCAACATGGCCAATTTATAACATGCCGAATAAATACCGACTTGCGCTTCAGCATCATGCAAACTTGTCAATGAATGACCGTCATACAACATTTGTTTAAGCAAAATTCTATCTATCGTTTCATTCACAATGCCTGCAAATCCAGCAATTACCAATGGTATAGCGTAATTCGCCATTTGTTTGGCTAAAGAAAAATCAAAGTGAAATTTTAAATTAACAAATGATTTGTATAGCATTAAGGGTTTCACTAAGGAGGCTATCAAGTTGGCTACTAAAATGAACATAATACCTTCTTCAGGACGTGAATCATCAAATAATACTAAAAGAAAGTATAGATTAAGAAATATATTGACTAGAATGGATGCAAATTGAATGGTCGCAAAGCGTAATGCTTTTTCTTCAGCCCTAAGTTTAGCAAGAGGGAGTGCACTTATAGCATCGATGCAAACAATTGCTCCTAAGAGTATAATGTACTCATTGTGTTCTGAGAAGAGCAATAAATCAGCTATATTTTGATTAAAAAATAATAGCATTAAGAAGAAAATAGCGTTGATTCCAATGACCGTTAAAAATCCATTCAGAAATACGGTATTTTTATCATCTCTGTCTTGGAGGAATCTAAAAAAGGCTGTTTCCATTCCAAAAGTTAGAAAAACTACCAAAAAGGCTACCCAAGCGTAAAGTTCTGAAACAACGCCATAATCAGAAGGATCGGCAAAAACATGAGTGTAAAGCGGAACCAATAAGTAATTCAATAGCCTTCCAACAATGCTAGAAAGACCGTAGACAGCGGTTTGCCCAAGAAGTCGCTTAATGGGGTTTGACATTAATTTCTAAAATTCGGTTTTCTTTTGTCTAAAAAAGCGGTTGTTCCCTCTTTAAAATCAGCAGTGCCGAAACTCTTTCCAAACTCTTCTATTTCAGCATGATAACCATTTGTTCCATCTTCAAATCCGGCATTAATAGAACGGATTGCAGCTGCAATTGCAGTTCCTGAGTTGTTTAGGATTTTCAGAGCAATTTCTTCAGCTTTAGTTATAATGTCTTGCAATTCTACAACGTAATTGACAAGACCCCATTGTAACGCTTCTTCAGCTTTAATCATGCCAGCAGTGAAGACCATTTCGTTGGCTTTTCCGCGTCCAACCAATTGAGCTAGTCTTTGTGTACCACCATAACCCGGTATTACTCCTAATGACACTTCTGGCAATCCCAAACGTGCATTAGTTGATGCGATTCTAATATGGGAAGCCATTGCCAATTCAAGACCACCACCCAATGCAAATCCATTGATAGCAGCAATTACAGGTGTTGAAAGTTGTTCAATAAATGTAAATAACAACTCTTGACCTGTCTGAGCCAGCTCTCCACCTTGTGCGATAGAAAAATCGGCAAATTCCTTAATATCAGCACCCGCAACAAAAGATTTTTCTCCTGCACCAGTCAAAATAATTACACCCGTTATTTTATCTTCATCGGCAAGTTTTAATGCCTGGTGCAATTCATTAATGGTTTCCTTATTTAGCGCATTAAGTTGGCTCGGCCTATTAATGGTAATGATTTGAATTCCACCTTTCTGTTCGGTTAAGATATTATTATACATGTATTTTAAATTTGAAACGGTTAAAGATAAGAAAAGGAATTAAGTCTCTTAATATTCAAACCAATCAGGAGAACTCGTAATTATAATGAAGAATTGTCAGCCGTCTATCTTCCTTTAAATTTTCTGGAATAGAATTGTTCCAATCAATCAATTTGATTTCGAAACCCTCTTTTAATAATTTATCAATTGTTTCTTTTTCGGGATAAAAAGGATACGCGATATCATTTGTATAAAACATCCATGATATATAGGCAAATCTGTTCCAATCGCATCCAAACACAATACGTTTGTTATTATTTACCAGCTGTTTTTCCATGAATTGCTGATGGTGCCTCATTATTTTATCAACGGTATAAAGCTTCGTACCTTCCTTGAATCCAAATGCATCTAAAGTTTGACCGGGTTTTATTAATAAATTAATGGTTGTCAAAACAATCAGTATTGTGCTCATTATTTTAACCCATTTATTATGAAGAAATGTCGTGTACATATCTATTGCAAAAGCAAACATTAGTAAAACAAAAGGGATGACAATTGCTGTAAAAGATGGCATTTTCGTTTCAGCAACAGAGAAAAATGAATAAACCACCAAGACGGGTAGAAATATTAAAATTAATTTTTTCCATTCAGACCTAATAAAAACAAATGCTAAAATTGATGCCAAAATGAAAATATAAAATAAGGTATGCTCAAAATACAAATTAGAGATATTATCAAAATGGAATGAGGCGTCTCCTGAATGCTTTTCAACAACGTGGGTGAAGTGTTGGCTATTGTATCCCATCTCTTGTTTTGCCAATTCAGGAAACTTTATTAAGGTATAAATTTGCCAAGGAATGAAAAGGATCATGGCAATTACAAGAGAAAGCATAATGGGTTTAATGGGCCTTAGTTTTTTTTGAAGATAAATTTCTCTTATGATCAAGATTCCCCAGCCAAAGAAAACCAATAAGCCAACAAGCCATTTAGTTAATACTGCGAACCCAACGAAAACTCCGATCAGATATAACCACTTTTTTTCATTTGAACATTGCCATTCAAAAAATGCCCAAAATGAAAATAAAATAAGTGCAATAAAAATGGCATCGTTATGATCCGTGCCAATTCTACCAGAAAGTAATCCTAATAAGTATGCTGAGTGCATAACGAGTAGCGAGGCTATAAAACCAGTTCTTTTGGAAAATAATAAATACCCAATTCGATAAATCGCTGGAATCATCGCTGTAAAAAGAAGAACAGATGGCAGACGAACTGCAAAAATGGATGTCCCAAAAATTTTCATACTTAAGGCCATTAGCCAGGTAAAAAACGGTTGTTTATGCAGCCAGGTTCCAGATAACACCCATTGATCCTTTGGAATTGGAATAGCTTCTGGATGATGTGGAAACAGTTTGGGGTGAAAGGGGGACGACATACCATTTTTTGCGACCAAAGCATGAAACTGTTCATCCCAAGTGTACAGATAAGGAGAAAAGAGTGCGAATGCCGAAGCAATAGAAAATGTTGATGCGATTAATGCCCAAATCCAGAATTTATTTTGTCTCTGAAATAAAAAGAGGGCTGCAAAAAGGAAAGAAATCCATAAAATCAGAAAAACTTTCGGAAGTAAATCAATATTTTCCAAAAGCCCCAACACTTACTTGCGTAAACGTTTATAGATTTTAATACCAATCATCAGCAAAATAGCTACACCAAAAAATCCAAGTGTTGCTTTTAACCAGTTCATGGAGCCTTGCAATTCAACCAAGAAAACAACCGCCACGAGGATTAAGGTTGCCAATTCATTCCAAATTCTTAATCCGTTTGATGTCCAATTGAATCGGTTATTTATCAAATCAAACATTACTTTTTGACAAACGCCATGATAAAATAATAGCACTGCAACAAAACCCAATTTAATCAGCATCCATTTCTGTTCCAATAAGGCAGTATTGATGAAAAGCATCCAAATTCCAAAAAGTAAAGTGAGTATCATTGCAGGAGTTGTAATGATCCACCACAATTTTTTTTCCATGATGATGAATTGCGCAGAGAGGATTTCTTTTTCAGACGCCGATTTGGTTTGTGCTTCTGTGTGGTAAATAAATAAGCGAATAATATAAAACAATCCCGCGAACCAACTCACCATGAAAATGATGTGCAGTGCTTTTAAAGTTTGATATGTTTCGTATTGCATGGGTTAAATTTACTATTAATACCTTAGAATTTCGTCCAAACATTTTTTAACTTGTTCCATTTCTAGCTTTGAAATATTACCAATTTTTTTTACCAAACGTTCTTTGGAGACCGATCGAACGTGAAAGGTTAAAACTTCTGACGTTTCATTTAAGTTGTTGTCAAAATTGGGTTGCAGTATAAGATTTCCTTTGTAATTTTTAATTTTTGTTGTTAGCGGACAACAAATAACCACATTCAAATAAGTGTTAAGCAAATTACCACTAACAATCAATAGAGGGCGCATCCCGGATTGTTCACTTCCAATGGTAGGATTGAGATTAGCATACCACAATTCACCTTGTTTCATCTTCCTCTGATGCGTTGATTTGATTTAAATAATCTGCCATACCCTCTTCGGCGATAAGCAGTGTGTCTGCATCCGCTGACATTTGTTTATATGATTTAATATAGGCCGCGCGATTGAGTTGTTCTAGATAAATTGTTAGTGCTTTTTCCATGATTTTATTTTTTGGAATGGATAACTCTCTTGATTTTTCATCGAGTATTTGCAATAACCAATCAGGTAGTGAACTTGTAAATGTTGCCATATTTTATTTATAAAACATAAATATAAATAATATTTATAAATTTTAAAATTATTTTTCCTCACTGATTTGATTATTCAATAATAACGATGGAATCTCATTGACAACAAGCGGTATTCATTTTTCTTAAATATCTTTGTGACTTAAACGAAGAATAATGAGCGTTTTCGAACTGTCTGAACAAGAATTACAACGTAGAGAGAATTTAAACAAATTAAGAGAACTTGGAATAGAACCTTATCCTGCTGATTTGTTTCCGGTAAGTGATTTTGCTACTTCCATCAAGGAGCAATTTGAAGAAGGCAAAGCTGTTTGTTTAGCCGGAAGAATGATGAGTCAACGTATTATGGGTAAGGCTTCCTTTGCAGAAATACAGGATTCAACTGGACGCATACAGGTATATTTCAATCGGGATGAATTGTGTCCTGGAGATGATAAGACACTTTACAACGATGTATTCAAACGCTTGCTTGATTTAGGAGATTTTATTGGAATAAAAGGAACGCTTTTTACCACTCAAGTTGGTGAACAATCCGTTCATGTTAAAGATTTTACATTATTAAGCAAAGCATTGAAACCGTTGCCGTTGCCAAAAACTGATGCAGAAGGTAATATTCATGATGCATTTACCGATCCGGAAATGCGATATAGGCAACGTTACGTTGATTTGGTAGTTAATGCCCCAGTTAAGGAAACTTTTATTAAGCGTTCTAAAGCTTTGAATGCCATGCGGCAGTTTTTTAATGAAAAGGGTTACTTGGAAGTTGAAACACCTATATTACAACCGATTCCCGGTGGTGCTTCGGCGAGGCCTTTTATCACACATCATAATGCTTTAGATATTCCTCTTTATTTGCGTATTGCCAATGAATTGTATCTGAAAAGATTGATAGTTGGAGGATTTGACGGAGTTTATGAATTTGCAAAAGATTTCCGTAATGAAGGAATGGATAGAACGCACAACCCTGAGTTTACGGTGATGGAAATTTATGTCGCTTACAAAGATTACAATTGGATGATGAATTTCACTGAGCAAATGATCGAACGTGTGACGTTGGAAGTTTGCGGTTCAACAGATATTCAAGTTGGCGATAAAATGATTTCGATGAAGGCACCTTTTGCCAGAATTACCATGCGTGATGCTATTTTGCAACATACAGGTTTTGATATCAATGGTAAAACAGAAGATGAGCTTCGTCATGCTTGCCGCGAACAAGGAATCGAGGTTGACGAGACAATGGGTAAAGGGAAATTGATAGATGAACTTTTCGGTGAAAAATGCGAAGGGCATTACATTCAACCTACTTTTATAATGGATTACCCTATAGAAATGTCACCTTTATGCAAGCGTCATCGCGACAATCCTGAGCTTACAGAGCGGTTTGAATTGATGATTAATGGAAAAGAAATTGCGAATGCCTATTCAGAATTAAATGATCCGATTGACCAGCGCGAGCGCTTCGAAGAGCAAATGCGACTTTCTGAAAAAGGTGATGATGAAGCGATGTTCATTGACCAAGATTTTTTACGCGCTTTGGAATACGGAATGCCGCCAACCTCAGGAATGGGAATCGGAATAGACCGCTTGGTAATGTTGTTAACTAACAACGCATCTATTCAGGAAGTTCTATTTTTCCCACAAATGCGACCAGAGGTTAAATCTGTAAAAGTTGAACTCAACGAAAACGAAAAGCTCATTTATGATTTGGTACCAGCTTCTGGATCATCTGATTTGAATGCAGTAAAGGAGAAATGTGGACTTAGTAATAAGCAATGGGATGTTTCTATTAAATCATTAACAAAACTTGGATTACTTAAAGTATCTAAAATAGGTGAAAGCCTTACAATCGAAAAATTAGATTAAGGTAGTAAAGCCTTCATGGCGGCATACTGGTCTTTATAATCATTTGTTCCTGTGCATTCCAACTCGGTTTTTTTCGTGTGGAAGAATTCGATGCGGTTTCCAGGATCAGGATGGGTACTCAGAAACTCTGGCACTTTTCCACCTCCTTCAGCTTCAATTTTTTCAAAGAAACCAGCACCACCATCTGCATTATAATCTGTTGGGCATAAATAGCGTACCGAACATTCGTCGGCTTCGGTTTCATGATTTCGTGAAAATTTTAATCCGATTAAAGCTCCGCTCACCTGTTTAAGCGCTACCTTATCCCCTGCAATGACATCCAATAAAAGCTGTATACCAAACATTGTTGTCATTTGTCTGGTGGAATGTCTTTTATCAGCATGCCCAATTTCGTGAGCAAGTACACCAGCTAGTTGGTCCTCTGTATCCAAGTATTTCATCAAGCCAGTGTATACATAAATATATCCTCCTGGGGTACAGAATGCATTGAGCACTTCATCATTTTGTATAATGCGCAAGCGCCATTTAAATTCATCCTTTAGCGCTACATTTCCAGAATTTAAAATCTTGTCTCTAATGTCATACAAATACTTATAAACTTTAGCATTAGAGGCAGAATCTAGCTGCGGATATTCGCGGGCGTTGCTATCAATTTCAAAAGCAACTTGAGCCCCCAATTCTCTATCTTGATCAATAGTAAATAAATTGAATCCGCCTCCTGAACCACCTGAACCTCCCGTTCCGTTCATAACACTGCATGAAGTTAAAAACAGAAGTATGGAAAAAATCGACAAAAAATAGTTTATTTTTTTCATGGTTTTAAATTAAAATGGATAAAGAAAGGTGCTTAATAAAGTTATTACAAAGGCAACGCTCCACCCGATATAAATCTCTAAATGTGAATGTTTATTTAAATATAGTCTAGCAGACATCACCAATCCACTCAAAACAATTACGAGAGGCACCAACCAAAATTCAAATTTAATTTGCTCAAACAAATAGGCAAAGATAAAACCGCTGAAAATACCAGCACCTGCGGCATGCAGACTAATTTTCATTTTGTAATTCACAAAAATGCAAGCTGCTGCCACAAGAACTCCTGAAAAAGGTAAAGCATGAATATACTTTGGTAAGTAGATATTCATACTCATTACATAAAAAAAAGAGAAGTATAATAATAGACAATAAATTAGGGTAATCAACAAAGGTATATTTCTTTCACTGCGATCTTCCATTTCCAAGGTTGAAATGACATTGATCAGTTTGAGGTAAATAAATGACATTGCTGGAGCAAGCACTCCTAGTAAAATAAAAACTGTTAAAATGAACGTTTTATATACCAAGGGGAAAAAAAATAGTGAATTCGAAAATACAACTGCATTTTCTGCAGGCACAAAAAAAACGAGCAAAAGCGCATAAATTGGCATGAAAAGCGGAATAAACAACCATGAAATGATTTGTGCGGCAATTCTCATAATTCTTTGCGCAGTCTGGCAACTGGAATATTCAATTGTTCTCGATATTTTGCAACCGTTCTTCTTGCAATATTGTAACCTTTTTCTTGAAGCAGTGCCATGAGTTTTTCATCAGTTAATGGCTTTCTTTTTTCCTCTCCTTCTATTGCTTCGGATAGAATTTTCTTTACTTCTCTTGTTGAAACCTCTTCTCCGGAATCCGTAGAAAGTGATTCAGAGAAGAAATATTTAAGCGGAAAAATACCATATCCTGTTTGAACGTACTTGCTGTTTGCAACTCTAGAAACCGTTGA
Source organism: Flavobacteriales bacterium (assembly GCA_947475275.1). Classification (GTDB taxonomy): domain Bacteria; phylum Bacteroidota; class Bacteroidia; order Flavobacteriales_D; family Crocinitomicaceae; genus M0103. The sequence goes on from CANJNE010000035.1 coordinate 20,045, forward strand.
AATATCCATATTCACAATTTCAGCGATATCTTTGAGGATCATTGGTTTGAGTTGGGTTTCATCACCAGTCAAAAAATAAGCTTTCTGATAGGTCATAATCGCTTCCATGGTGTGGAGCAATGTATTCTGCCTCTGTTTGATAGCATCAATAAACCATTTTGCTCCATCCAATTTTTGTTTGACAAATAACAAAGCCTCCTTATCCGATTTAGAAGTTTTTGCCCCTTCAGCGTATGTTCTTAGCATTTGCTCGTAGGTCCTACTCACTTTCAAATCAGGGGCGTTCCTACCGTTAATATTCAATTCCAACTGACCCTCGAATTCAGTAATCATAAAATCCGGGATAATTTGTTGGTGATTTTTTGCCGATTCCTTCATGGAACCTCCCGGTTTTGGATTTAATTTTAATATTTCCTCGATAGCATCTTTTAAATCCTCATCTTCAATTTCCAGTTTGGAAGCGATGCGTTCGTAATGTTTTTTGGTAAATTCTTCGAAATATTTCTCCAATATTACTTTGGCGGTAAATCGGGTAATATCACCATCCTGCTTCCTATTTATTTGGATGAGAAGGCATTCTTGTAGATCTCTTGCTCCAACACCAGCTGGATCTAGCTCTTGAATAACTTCAAGAATTTCCTCTACTTCCGGTTCAGTAACATTTAGGTTCAGTGCAAAGGCTAAATCATCAACCAAAGCATCAATTTCTCTTTTCAAATAACCCGATTCATCGAGATTACCGATAATCATTTCTGCAATCTGAAACTGTTCATCTGTAAGGTAAAGAAGATGCAATTGCTCTATGAGTTTTTCTTGAAAAGATTGTTCACCTGAAAGCGGAATAACGCGTTCTTCGTCATCCTTACTCGTATTATTGGCTTTTGTTTTGTAATCCGAACCGTCCTCATCTATGTATTCAGAAATATCAAATTCAGGGACTTCCTCTTCATAGTCGTCGTAATCATCCTCATTCTCATAATCCTCATCGTATTCTTCTCCCTCTTCTAATGCTGGATTTTCCTCTATTTCTTGTTTGATGCGTTGATCCAATTCCATGGTTGGCACCTGCAACAGCTTCATCAACTGAATTTGTTGAGGAGAAAGTCTTTGCTCAAGTTTTTGGGCAAGATACTGTTTGAGTGCCATTTAAGTATTTAAATTTATCTAAAAATAGAAAAATAAATCAGAACTCTGCGTTAAGAGGTGTTCGTGGAAAAGGAATTACATCGCGAATGTTCGTCATTCCTGTTACAAACATTACCATTCGTTCAAAACCTAAACCGAATCCTGCATGCGGAACAGTCCCGAATTTTCTTGTTTCAAGATACCACCATAATTCTTCTTCCGGGATATGAAAGGCCGCACATTTCTCTTTTAGGATGTCTAATCTTTCTTCTCTTTGGGATCCTCCAACCATTTCACCAATTCCTGGGAATAAAATATCCATCGCAGCAACCGTTTCTTTTCCAGGTTCTGAATGATCATTTCTGCGCATGTAAAACGCTTTGAACGATGCAGGATAGTCGGTTATGATTACTGGTTTTTTATATTCTTTCTCAACCAAATAACGTTCGTGTTCACTTTGTAAATCGGTGCCCCATTCTACTTCATATTGGAATTTCTTCTTCTTGTAATGGTTGGAATTTCTAAGAACATCAATAGCTTTCGTGTATGTGATGCGTTCAAAATTATTTTCCGTAACGAATTTTAATCGGTCAATTAAACCCAATTCATTGCGTTCATTTTGCGGTTTTGCTTGTTGCTCTGTTGCTTCACGCTCGTTCAAAAATTGGAGATCATCTGCACAATTCTCCATTACATATTTACAGATATATTGCAACATTTCTTGAGCTAAATCCATGTTATCATGAATGTCATTGAAAGCTACTTCGGGTTCTATCATCCAAAACTCAGCGAGATGACGCGAAGTATTCGAATTTTCAGCACGGAAAGTTGGACCAAAAGTATAAACTTGACCCAATGCTAAAGCGGCTAACTCAGCTTCTAATTGACCAGAAACAGTCAAGTTTACAGGTTTACCGAAAAAGTCTTCTTTATAATC
>CANJNE010000036.1 GCA_947475275.1 Flavobacteriales bacterium
AAGCCGTCACAAACATTCGTTGTTGAGAAATTGGCAATAGGAGCAACCCCTACAATAGTTACATTGATGGTGTCAAAAGCAATACATCCATTTATGTTCGTACTTTTTAGTGTATAGGTACCGGAAGAATTAACTTGAAAAGATGAAGGCTGACCAACTGTGGATACACCATTCCATTCATAGGCAACAGTTTCTACAGCTCCTGACTGAAGAGACAAAAGATTACCTGAACACAAATTGACATCGGGTCCTAAGGTTGCAGCGCTGGAGTAGGTATCTAAGGTAACTAAAAGTGTATCCGATTTAATAAAACAACCAGAACCGTCAGTTATCTTAACGTAATATGATCCCGCTTGTGTAATCGTAAAAGTTGGTGAAGTTGAACCATTTTGCCATAAATAAGTAAATGTAGGTGACGGATATGAAGGCGCCCAAGCGAATGAAGTGTTTTCACAAAGGGCATTCGTAACAGGAAGATTCATGGTGTGCGGTGGAAAAACCACAATGGAATCCGAACTCGTATTCCCCAAGAAATCCGTGACTGACACCCAATAAGTGCCTGGTGTTGATATAGTTATAGAAGATGCAGTAGAACCCGTTGACCACAAATAACTTTGATAAACACTTGGTGCTTTTAAAATTATATTCGCACAAACTGTATTTGAATTCATTATGGTATCAACACCAAGAGTTACTGGAGGCGCGTATTTATATCTTAAATAGCTGTCAACCAAATATTTATCTGCAGCAGAAATCTCATTATTGTAAATCAATATTTCACCAATATCGCCCTGATAATAGCGCGTTGCAATTCCACCGTATTTTCCAACTTTCAGGGTAGCCGTTGAATTGGGCAATATAGTAGGAATAGAGTTAATTGTTGAAGTTGTTAAAGTATTTATGTTTTTATAAAATTTGACTTTATTCGTTTGATTTCCATTAAAAACTAGAGATAAAAATGCGGGTTTGAGCACTTGCATGTCTGCATTAGTACTGATCACTTTTTGATTACCTGGATCGGTGATATTAAAACAAGGCGCAAACATCAACTCATCCGGAAGAGCGAATTCAGTTTGCCAAGCCCATGAACCTTGAGTTTGATAATCCCATTTTGCCAATATCGTTTTATTCACTGCAACAACAGTGGGCTTTACTAAAACAAAGGCTTGAAAGGCGTCTGAGAAATCAATTGACGCATTATCCGCAATTTCGAGAAAGTCATTTACACCATCAAATCTCATTATTGATTTGTTGTTGATTAAGCTATCCGAACTAACAAGTAAAGGACGTTGTGTTGATGCGATTTGACCTGCATTGTTAATATTAGCGGTATTATCATTTAAATTTTGAACATTCCCTGCACTTAAAGTGGTTCCTGAATTGGGATCTAACCAGACACTTAACCCTCCTATTGACAAAGGAGAAAAAAGAACAAAAGATTGCGCATTAGACCAGTTGGAAGGCACTAAACCATTGTAACTGCGCACCCTCCAATAATGCGTTTGACCAAAATTTGTCAGACCGTTAATTTGGATTGAATTATTGGAAATTGTTTGATCGGTAATTAAACTGCTAAAGTTGGAATTTAAAGAGATTTGAATTTGATAATTCAAATTTAAATAAACATCCTTATTCCATTTAAAATTGATACTCGACTCTTTGGTTATCTCATTCGCATGAGGATAAATTAATTCAGGAACAAATTGCGCAATAGAATTATTGGAATGAAATAAGCAAGTGAGCGTTAGAAAAAATAAACCAATAAATTTCAAAACGAAATTTCTATTTGAGTTTTTCATTTATCACGATATTTTAATTTTATAAAAATAATGCAATTAATTGAAAATAAATTTAATAAATTAATTTCGCAAGGATTTCATTAAACAAGAGCCTTGGTATGAAGTAATTATCGTTGTAATAATAGCCTATTAATTATCAGAAAAAACACTAAATTTGAATTGGATTAAGAGATGTAATTTCCGTTTTTGGTACTGATGGAGAATAAAAATGACATATGGACGGAGATTATAACACCAAGGAGAGGTTGGCTAGATATCAATCTTAAAGAAATTTGGCGTTACAGAGATTTGATTCTACTCTTCGTTCGCAGGGACTTTGTATCCGTTTATAAACAAACTATTTTGGGTCCATTGTGGTTGTTTATCCAACCAATTTTTACAACGTTTATTTTTTATTTCGTTTTCAATCGCATTGCAAAAATATCCACGGAAGGCATTGATCCCATCTTATTTTACCTATCTGGCATTACGCTTTGGAATTATTTTTCAGATTGTTTTCTTAAAACATCTAACACGTTTACATCAAATGCTTCTATTTTCGGAAAGGTTTATTTTCCAAGACTTACAACCCCTATTTCGATTGTGATTTCGAATTTGATTAAGTTCATCATTCAGCTGATTTTATTCGGATGCGTGGTGTTTTATCAGGTATATTTCAATGATGTTAAAATTCAACCCAACTTGTATTTGCTTCTTTTACCTTATCTGGTTTTTTTAATGGCCATAATGGGCCTAGGAATGGGTATCCTTTTTTCTGCCCTCACCACAAAATATAGAGATTTGAGCTTTTTATTGGCCTTTGGAATTCAACTTTTGATGTATGCTACGCCAATCATTTATCCACTTAATTTTACCCAAGGAAAATTGCACACAATTCTTTCCTATAATCCCATTTCTCCAATTTTAGAGAATTTTCGGTTTTCATTTTTTGGAAGCGGAAACTTTGACTTTTCGGGATTGATTTATGCATCCATTTTTAGCTTTTTAACACTTATTATCGGAATCATTTTCTTTAACAGAGTAGAAAATAAATTCATGGATACTGTTTAGTTTTAATTATAGAAATATTCAGATGCAAGTCATCAAAGTTGAACATCTTTACAAACAATATCAGTTAGGTCAGGTCAGTACCGGAACCATTTCACACGATTTGAATCGCTGGTTTCACAAAATTCGGGGGAAAGAAGACCCTTATGAAAAAATAACCATCGATAACGCCAGGGAGGAAAAAGGAAATTCTAATTACGTTTGGGCGCTCAAAGATGTGAATTTTGAAGTTAATCAAGGCGAAGTCCTCGGAATAATTGGCAGAAATGGTGCGGGAAAAAGTACTTTGCTCAAGATTCTTTCAAAAGTAACTGCTCCTACAAAAGGTAACATTAAAATTAGAGGCCGAATAGCTTCTCTTCTTGAGGTGGGTACTGGATTTCATCCGGAATTAACAGGACGTGAAAATATTTTTTTAAACGGAGCAATTCTGGGAATGACGAAGAATGAAATCAAATCCAAATTTGATGAAATTGTTGCATTTTCAGGGGTTGATAAATACATCGACACTCCTGTAAAGAGGTACTCTTCTGGTATGTATGTGCGCCTGGCTTTTGCAGTTGCTGCGCATTTGGAGCCGGAAATATTGATTGTAGACGAAGTATTAGCGGTGGGTGATGCAGAATTTCAAAAAAAGTGCCTTGGCAAAATGAAGGACGTCAGCAGTCAAGGGCGTACTGTTTTGTTTGTAAGTCATAATTTAGTAGCGGTAAAATCTTTGTGCACCAGTGGAATTCTAATGGAACGTGGAAGTGTTTCATTTTCGGGTACTGCAGATGAAACAGTTGAAAGGTATATGAAAGCGAATGCCGACCAACTCAAACCAAAAATTTCATACAACACTCCATTAGACGCAATAGGGAACGAAATCATTAAAATCAAGCACATTGAAGTAGTACCAAGTAATCCTTTTATTACTGATGAAATCTCCATTAATTTTTCATTCTGGAATTTTTCTGAGGATCAAGAAACTAACTTAGCATTTGATTTAATAGATTTACATGAAGAAGTTATTTTTGGAACTGGATTTAAATTTAAAAAAAACGGTGATAATTTAAGTTCTGCCAGCTGTCGTATTCCTGCTGACCTTATGAATGATGGAATTTATACAATCAACCTTTATTTTAATTCAGCTGAAATGCGACCGTTGTATCAATTGTCAAATGCAGTTTCTTTTGAAGTTGCCGACAAAGAACGGAACTATGCCTATTTCGGTAAAATTAACGGTGCTGTAAGGCCTAAATTAAACTGGGAATCCGAATGAAAAAGGTTGCGATACTACAATCCAACTACATTCCTTGGAAAGGGTATTTCGACATTATTAAAATGGCTGATGTTTTCGTTATTTACGACGAAGTACAATATACAAAAAACGACTGGCGCAACCGGAACCAAATTAAAACAGCTAATGGCTTGTCATGGCTTACCATTCCAGTTATTCAAAAATCCTTGAATCAAAAAATCAATGAAACCTATGTTTCTCAAATAAATTGGAACAAAAAACACTGGAATTCAATAACTTGTAATTATTCCAAAGCACCATTTTTTAAACAATATGAAGATGATTTCAAAAATCTTTATTCTATAATCGAAACTCAAAATCTATCAGAAATCAACAAAATTTTTATAAAGAAAATCAATGAAATTCTCAATATTCAGACTGAAATAATTGATTCTCAAGATTTGAATTTGGTTGGTGATAAAAACGAAAGATTAATTGATGCAATTAAAAAACTAAACGGTACGCATTATATATCTGGACCAGCAGCAAAAAGTTATATAGATTTGAATAAATTTGAATCTGAGTCAATCAAGGTTGAATGGGTGGATTATAATGGATATCATGAATATTCTCAATTATTTGGTCCATTTAAACACAACGTAAGCATTTTAGATCTTATTTTCAATGAAGGCTCAAATGCGACTAATTTTCTTAAAAACGCATGAGAAAACTCGCCATAATTGGATCAGGAGATTTAGGTAAGCAAATTGCACATTTGGCTCGTGAAAGTGCTCATTACCAGATTGCAGGATTTTTTGATGATTTTGAAACACCTGGAAATCAGGTTAATGGATATCCAATACTCGGACAAATTGAGAGTGTCAATCAGCATTTTGATGAAGGAACTTTTGATGAATTATTGATCGGAATTGGTTACAAACACATGGATCTTCGTCAACGTATATTTGATCGTTTCAAAAACAGCATTCCTTTTGGAAAAATTATTCATGCTTCCTGCATCATCGACCATTCTGTTAGCATTGGCGCTGGATCAATTTTATATTCAGGTACCCTTGTAGACATGCGTGCAACAATTGGTGAAAACTGCTTAATCTACAATGGATGTATCATTGCTCACGATACACAAATAGCTTCGAACTCAATAATTTCACCGGGAGTTCATATTGCTGGATTTTGTAAAATCGGTGATAAAGTAAATTTAGGTATCGGAACGATTGTCTCGGATGATGTTTCAATAGCAATGGGTACAAAAACCGGAGCAGGAGCTGTAGTTGTTAAAGATATTAATAAAGCAGGCCTCTATGTTGGGATACCTGCAAAAAAAATAAAATCATGAAAATTCCTTTCAACAAGCCTTTTCTAAGCGGCAACGAGACAAATTACATTGAGGAAGCGGTTCGATCAATGAAAATTTCTGGTGATGGAATTTTTACAAAAAAATGCCATGCGTTTTTTGAAGAAAAATATGGTTTTAAAAAATGCTTGTTAACGACTTCTTGCACCGATGCTTTGGAAATGGCAGCAATACTCATTAACATTGAATCAGGAGACGAAGTAATAATGCCATCGTACACTTTTGTATCGACAGCAAACGCTTTTGTATTAAGAGGTGCAAAAATTGTTTTTGCGGACTCTTTACCTAATCATCCAAACATCGATGTTTCTAAACTGGAAGCCTTAATTACTTCAAAGACCAAAGCTATAGTTCCGGTTCACTATGGCGGAGTAGCATGTGACATGGATGAAATTATGGCACTTGCTGAACAATACAAGTTATTTGTAATTGAAGACGCTGCTCAAGCCATAGATTCTTATTACAAAGGAAGACCATTAGGAGGCATCGGGCATCTTGCTGCATTTTCATTTCATGAAACAAAGAACATTATTTCAGGAGAAGGTGGTATGTTGGTCATAAACGACAATCAATTTTCTGAAAGAGCTGAAATCATTCGTGAAAAAGGAACAAACAGAAGCCAGTTTTACAGAGGTGAAGCTGATAAGTACGGCTGGATGGATATCGGTTCATCTTTCTTACCCTCAGATATCATTGCAGCATTCTTGTTTGCTCAATTGGAAAACATCGAGCGCATTCAAGATCAACGCATTACACACTGGAATTCCTTTTACAAAAGACTGAAACCCTTAGCAGACAAAAAAAATTTCAGCATCCTAGAGTGTGATGATGATAAAACCAACAACGGTCATCTTTTTGCCATCGTACTCAATGATCTCGAAACACGATCAAGTTTAATTGCGCACATGAAAGAACAGAGCATTTTGGCTGTTTTTCATTATTTAAGCTTACACAAAAGCCCTTACTATTCAGACAAACACGATGGTAGGGATTTAGAAAATTGTGATAAGTTTTCGGATACACTTATGCGTCTACCTTTTTTCTACGAACTGACGCCTGAAGAAATTGATTTAATTTGTAATCAAATCATAGCCTTTTTTGATGGACAGTAAGGTTAAAGTGCTTTTTGTTGTTTCTGAGTTCTTTCAGGCAGGTACGCAACGATTTACCTATGAATTGGATCGTGCCCTTAACAAAGAACTTTTTACTGTTGAAATACTGAGTCTACTGCCGCTAAATACAAGTAAGCGGTTTGCAGATTACTATTACCCAAAACATCTAGAATTAGGCACTAAAGTTCATTTTCTTGATGAAATTAATCAACTTTCTGTCCCTACACTGAAAGAAAAATTAGAACACCGTATTTTAAACAAGCCCTATACTGACGAACGAATGCAAATTAAATCGTTCTTCAACGGGTTTGATGCTATTTCGGTAATGGGTGAATACAATTTCAAAGAAATATACAAGTACATTTCAGTGGAAAACAAACACAAATTGCTTGTTCACATACAGAATTCCAAGTACCAGGTTCCTACAACCTATGCGAATTTTCCAAAAGATGAAGAATTTCATTTTGTTTCAGGTTTTCATGAAGGTCAAATTGATCAAGAGCTTTCTGAATTTAATCGTTATAAACACACCTATTACAATTTGAATTTCAAATTTGAAAACACCTTTGAAAAGACAATTTATCAAACATCAAAAGCTCCTAAAATAGGTATTTTCACAAGACTAACACCTGCAAAACCATTAGACCCATTTATATACGCTTTTCAACTTGTTGTTGATCAATTTCCGGAAGCAGTACTGAACATTTACGGAAGTGGTGACCCAATAAAAGAAGGCGTAAGCAGGTATGTTGAGCAACTCAAGTTGGAACATAATGTGGTTTTTAGAGGGCATCAAGAAAATATTTTAAAAACAGCAGTTGAAGACAATCTAGATTTGGTTTGGCTTCACGGGTACCATGGTTTACCCGGAGGATGGGTAGGTTTTGATCTAAGTTCAGCAAAGTTTCCCCAATTGTTTTGGAATTTTGGTAACAATCAGCACGCTAAGCAATATCCATTTTTTCCAATGTTCAATTCAATTCGTGAGTTTGCTGAAAAAAGTATGACAGTAATTCAAGACCCAAATTTGGCCAAATCACTCGCTTTAGAGCAATTTCATTACACCAATTCCCAATACAATATCGAAAACAATATTCATGTGATGGAGGAATTGTATCAATCATTGAAACAACCTAAAACAAGTTAGTTATGATTGTAAACTATAAACTAGGTGAAAAGATTATTTCTTTAGAGTTGAACGGGGATACTTTCGTTGGTTCAGAAGAAGTCTTGTTAGCCCTAGAAAACGAATTCATGCTGTTTTCCCCTTACTTGGTGCACGGAGGAGGTTACAATTTTAATGAAAACAAAACCAAAATGTCACTCGAAATGAGATTTTGGAAAAGATAAAAACACGTTGATTTTACGTATTAAAAATAAAGTTATTTATGTTTTAAAGTCTACAAAAATTGACTTTGATATCTTCATCTATAATACTTTTCTAAGAAATTTGAAGCGTAAAAGGTTAACCCAAAAAATTAAGAATACAGAGACCATAGATGGTCATCTCACCTTGAATTCAAGTCACGAAAGAAGTGTCGAAATCAAAGATGAAGACAAAAATTTGACGGAAGTAATTGTTACATGTTATTTCACTTTAAAACCAGATCCACAAACAGGAAGCATCAGAAATGCTGCTGACTTCAAGTACATTCAACCTTGGTACGACTCAATAATGAAAATTGGAGCGCATGGAATTGTATTGCATGACGGACTTGAACAGGCATTCATTGAAGAATTCTCAAACGATAAGGTACAATTCAGATATTGTAATTTAGGAAATTATTCTATTTTCGAAGAACGTTGGTTATTGTACCATTTGTTATTAAAGAATATGGTTAATTTGAAGAGCGTTTTTTTTACCGATAGTAATGATGTGATCATCACAAAAAATCCTTTTCTTCATTCAAAAATTTCATCAAGTTTTCTTGTAGGTCGTGACAATGCAAATCGCATTAAAGATTCGGGTTGGTTAAAAACTGAATGCGATAAATTTGTTGAAGAAAGCAACTATAAAATTCCAAGAACCTACGAATACCAGTGGGTTTATAATGCTGGTGTTTGCGGAGGATCGAGAAACTTAATGCTTTTCGTTACAAACGAAATGTCAAATCTAATTTTTAAAACAAGCAGCAATTTTCACAAGGATATGACATTACTAAACCTCGTAATTCACAATCATTTTTTTCCTAAACTTTCATCAAAAAATTGGGATCAAAAACTGGTTGATACCGCTAAAGATTCCACCTCATCCCATGAAAATCTGATCACAGGTTACCCTTTTAATAGTGGTTTCAAAGATTTCGACAACCAATCAAATGCTTATTTCATACACAAATAGTATGTCCGAATCAAACCCATTAGTTTCATTTATAATTCCTTATTTCAATGCAGGAAGGACGATACAAGAAACGGTTGATTCTATTTTTTACCAATCCTATAAAAATTTTGACATTTGGATTGTAAATGACGGCAGCACGGAACCTTTATCCATTGAAAAGCTTAAAAATTTCGAAGGAAATGAAAAAATTCAAATTCTTCATCAAGAAAATGCAGGACCAAGTACTGCAAGAAATCTTGCCATCCAGCAAAGTAAAGCTGAATTCATTGTTCCTTTGGATGCAGATGATTTAATTGATTCGAATAGTATTGCCGAAAGCTTAAATGTTTTTAAAAACAGGGAAATTGGTATTGTTTACGGTAATATTCAATATTTTGGTGAGGAAAAAACGGTTAAAAAACAGGCTGATTTTAAGATGGAAAGACAACTGATTATGAATCAAATTGCTGTAACTGCATTGATTCGTAAAGAGGTGTTTATTGATATTGGTTATTATGACCAATTCTTAAGTAAACCAGGGCTAGAGGATTGGGAGTTTTGGATTAGGGTTGGCCAAAGTTCCTGGAAATTTAAAAAATTGGAAATGATTTTTTTCAAAGTACGTATTCAAAATTCTTCGCGGACTTATCAGGTTGCGAATAATAACTTGAATATTATTAAAGATTATGTTTACAAGAAACACGTAAACTTGGTCATGGAAAATTATGAAAACCTGTATTACCAAAAAAAACAACTGATCGAAACTCCGGATTATAAAATTGGAAATTTTGTAATGGCACCCTATAGATACTTTAAAAAGAAAATTTTCAAAAATGGGTGAATATTCAGTTTTCCGTATTACTGAATCGAATGTCGCAGATTTAGGTGTTATTTTCAAGGATGCATTTGGACAAGATTTGCAGCATGAAAAATTCTTGAAAAAGCAAAAAACAGGACTTTTCGGTGATGAATTTGTGGGTTATATCGCCTATGATCAATTCAATTCTCCCGCTGCTTTTTACGGAGTCTATTCTTGCCAAATAGAGTACAACGGGAAATTTTTCTTAGCTGCACAATCGGGAGATACCATGACACACAGCGAACATACAGGAAAAGGATTGTTTACACAATTAGCGACTAGGACATATGAATATTGCAAGGAAAACGGCTTTCATTGTGTTTTTGGCTTTCCGAATGAAAATTCATTTCCCGGATTTATCAAACGTCTTGGTTGGTCGCATTTCGACAATTTGACTCCCTACCTCATCAGAGTGAAGTGCATTCCTTGGGTTCGAATAAAAAATACGCTAAAGATCCCTCAATCCATTCATAATAAATGGTGCAGATTTGTTTTGAAAACTTTGAAAGAAGGAAAACCATTCAAAAGCTCGTGTTTGACTTCTGAAACTCCTGTAATCGATCATTCGAAAGATTTTTTCGAATACAAAACATATGAAGAAAACTTTTTGATTCAGGTCAAAGGGAAAAATGTTTGGGTCAAATTTGATGATACTTTTTTACTTATTGGAGACTTGGAAAAATGTTCCGAAGAAGAATTTTTAGTCGTAATTCGAAAACTGAAACGCATTGCCTTTTGGATGGGATTGCCGCACTTGCGATTTCATGCTTGTTCTGACACGTGGGGAGAACGCATATTTAAAAAATATGGCAGCCAAATGGAAGTTAGTTATCCGGTGGGAGGAATTAACTTTACTGGGGAAATTCCGATTGAAAAAATGAAATTTACAGCAGCTGATAACGATACCTTTTGATGATGAACTGGTTTGAACGCAAAATATTAGGATTTTTTGTCAAAACAAAAGGTGTTTTTTCCAAGCCGTTTTTTGCAGGTAAAGGTCTAATATTTATGCTTCATAGGGTTTTACCAGAGAATGAACGGAATCAGTACATCTTGAATCGAGAACTTGCCATAACACCAGAAAAACTTGAAGCGTATATTTTGTTATTCAAAAAGAAAGGATACCAATTTATATCTCTGGATGATTTGTACGATTGGTTTCAAAATAAAAAACGATTAAAACAAAAATTCATATGCTTAACCTTTGACGATGGGTATCGGGATAATCTCATTCATGGACTTCCCATCCTGAAAAAACATAATGTTCCTGCCACAATTTACATCACTAACTGTCTTCCAAATCATTCTGGAATTCTTTGGTGGTATCTTTTTGAGGATCATGTCAAAACAGCTAAAAAATTGGAAATCAACACTTCAAAAGGTTCTAAAACATTCCATTGGAATACTACTGAAGATGCCTTCAATCAATTCGGTGAGATTGGCAATCTAATCAAAACCATCCACCCAGATGAACTCGAAAACGTATTGCAAAACAGTTTTGGTAAAGCCAAGGCAGATTTTGAAGAGCTTTGCCGCTCAGTAGCCATGTCTTGGGATGAAATAAAAATGATTTCGAATGAACCTCTTATCACAATCGGAGCGCACACCATGTCACACCTTTCGGTGAAGCAACACGGAAGTGATCTGGTTGAATATGAAATGTTAACTTCAAAACTAGAATTAGAAAAGCAAATCGGAAAAGAAGTGCACCATTTTGCCTATCCATTTGGTGGAACGTTCGATGTAGATATAAAAGACATAAAAATTGCTGAACACGTTGGATTTAAAACATCTACCTTGAATCAACCCGGAAATATTTTTAAATTGAACCGAAAAAATTTACAAGTACTGCCAAGAATGCCTTTAGGGGATACAACGAGTGATGAACGATTAAACTTCTATTTGAACGGAATCTATCACTTTTCTGACAATGGTTTCAAAAGAGGAAAATACTATTAAACAATGGAGCAAAAAAAAGTGGACGTTTCAATCGTAATCGTAAATTACAAAACCCCGCATCTTTTGAAAGATTGCGTTCAATCCATTGTATCATGCACCCAAGACATTTCTTTTGAGATTATCATAGTCGACAACAATTCCGAAGATGAATCTGAACAACTCATAAAATCAAATTTTCCCCAAGTTAAATGGCTAAATACAGGCTACAATGCAGGCTTTGCGAGAGCGAATAATTTGGGAATGCGAAATGCAAACGGTGATTATATTTTACTACTTAATTCGGATACTATAGTTAATGAAAACACCTTAATTAACACCTTCAATGACTATAAAAAACTTGAAGAAACTCAGGATAAAGTAGGTTTTTTAGGATGTCAATTAATTGATTTAAATGGAAATATTCAATTTAACTCAAGAACTAAATTCAGAAATATTCAAAAGATCTTTATAGCCCATCCCTTGGTTATTCTTTTATTTAGATTACTCCGAATTAAAGAGGAAAATCATGAAAAAAGCTACGCGCTGACACTGAAATTGCATCAAAGCTTTCATCAATCGAAATGGTTGGGGGGCACTTTTCTTTTTTTCAACAGAAAATTAATTCAAGATGAAAACAATCTATTGGATGAAGATTTTTTCATGTACGGAGAAGACACAGAATGGTCATTGCGTATTGGCAGAAAAGGCTACAAACATTTTTTCACACCCAATGCCTCGGTCATTCACGCAGAAGGTGGTAGTTTTAAAGTTAAAGCTCCAAAATGGATACAAATAGCTTTATCCGAATGGTTATTTGTACTCAAGGGATATGGGAAATTTGTATTCTTTTTTATTGGATTGATTAATTTAACTGGAATTCAGTTGGATAATTTCTTTATAAAAAGGCAAATTCGAAAAAACACGTCCGCAGTTAACGAACAATTCCTCGAGCAATACAATGTGAGAAAACAAGTTGAAAAGGTACTTAAAAGGAATTTTTTTAAAGTCCTTTTTAGATATAAATCAAAAACCTCATCCTCGCCCATTTTTTTAAAGGACATTTAAACTCAAAACATGTTATCAAAAGTCAGAAATAAATTTTTTCGATCAAAAGAGCAAGATAAAGTTGACGTAAGTAAAATTGTTGCATGTATTCGTGAAATTGCCCAAAAAAATGACTCTAATTTAGCCATATGCATAGAAAATACAGGCAGTTCCTACTTAGGCGTTAAAAATGCAACATTAAATTTATTTCCTCATAGCACAGTTATTTTGCCGGCTTATTATTCTAACATTTTATTAAATGAAAAAGATTTCCGAATTCTTACTGATGAAATCAAAAAGCACAAATTTGAAAATGTTATTATTAGCACATTACCTGTTTCAATGAACGTTTTTTTAGATATGCTTTCTGAAAATGAAAATGTAAAAGTCATTTTTCATGGGGCTTTGAGTGAATTGTCTAATGAGACTATTGAAAAACAATTATTAAAAATGATTCTCGATACTAAATCTGGAAAAATCAAGAGACTCGGATTTGTGAAATCAGGATTGGATAAATGGGCTAAAAACACCTTTGGTATTGATTGTGTTCAACTGCAATTGAAACCACTTAAGACAGAAAATGACAGTTCTTTCAAGGAATCGGATACAACGAAAATTAAAATTGGAATTTTTGGAAATACAAGTTTCAATAAAAATCTCTATAATCAAATTGCGGGTGCCTTAGCAATTGATAATGCAGAAATACATACAACTATCCACACAGGATTCGAAGAATGTGGATTTGATAATAGAATCATTGTACATCCATTTTTAAATCATCAAGAGTTTATTACCCTACTTTCGAAAATGACGATAAACTTGCATCTATCATTTAGCGAAGGGATGGGTGGACAAATATTCACAGAGTCGTTGTCTTTAGGTGTGCCTTGTCTTACCAGTTACAATAATGAATATTTGAAGTTTGACGAATACCTTCAAAACCTTCTTACTGTGAAACAATATGACAATCCTTGGGAAATAAAAAATGCTATTGAACATGTTTTGAAAATCAATAATCAAGAATTTCGACAAAGAATTAGCGATTACTCCCAGCATATAGAGGAAGAGTATAGGTTGTTGTTAAATGCATTTCTCAATTAACCATCAATATGAACAATTCTCAAGAATACAATTTTATCAAATTAGACGAAAGCAGAATAAAAGATATTGTCTATTTGTACAACTATTGTTTTGGATTTGAACCCACGGAGCAAGAAATACTTCAAAAACACTTGAATTGTAATGGTGAAAACAAATTCATTGGTTTTATAGCATACACTCCGGAGCACATTCCGGCAGCATATTACGGCGTTTTTCCACAAATCATTAGATTTCAAAACTCAGATTATTTGGTTGCCCAATCAGGAGACACGATGACCCACCCCGAACATCAAAAAAAAGGGTTATTTATCGCTTTAGCAAAGCATACTTTTGATTACTGTAAAACCATAAATATTATGGCAATTTTCGGTTTTCCCAACTCAAATTCATATCCCGGTTTTATCCACAAATTAGATTTTACTGAATTAGACCGTTTGGAAGGAAATAGCTTTTATGAAAATAGATTTGAGTATGCTAGACTGTTTAAACGCAACCACAAAAGGTATAACCATTTCGTAATCAATTTCCTTAAAAAAGTTTTCAAGCCTGGAGATCATTTCGAAAACTCAAATTCAAATACATCCTTCGCATTTGTGAAACACGACGCCATATACTTCGATTCAAAAGTGAAAGCATCCAATCTTTTTCTGAATATTCATGGAGTAAGTATTTACATAAAAATATATGGAAATACGATGTCCATTGGTGATATCAATACCACAGATGTTAAAAAAATTGAATCAGTTATTAAGCGCCTAAAAAAATGGTGTTTTGTCCTCGGTTTGCGTTTCTTAAATTTCGACGCAACTCCAAATAGTTTGTTGAACAGTAAAATAAATGGTTTAAATCCAACCAAATTTGAATCCAACAGATCTATTTTTCTAAATTTAGGTTCAAATTTACCCTTTAAAAATGTTGAGTTTTTGGGAAGTGATATTGATGTATTTTGATAATTGAGCGACTGAAATATTTCTTTTTTAATGTCCATAACGATTGGCAAATTGGCGTCATTCATTCGAGTTTAAAAAACTTTATCTTCTCTGAAGATGATCCTAAAATCAAATGGATCACATGTGGATTCAAAGTCTATCAGGCAGATCCATTCGGTATTGAAAGAAATGGCAATCTTTATTTGTTTTATGAGGAGTTTCTTAAAGAAAAGGATTATGCCGTATTGAAATGTATGGTATTGAATAACCAATTAAAAAAACTTGAAGACCGAATTATTCTCGATGATGGCACGCATAAATCCTTTCCCTTTTTGTTTGAAAGCGATGATACATGGTATATGATGCCAGAAAGCGGAGCTTTAAACAAATTGGAGATTTACGAATGTAACGAGTTTCCATTTGTTTGGAAACAGAAACATGTGATTCTCAGTTTTGCCTGCAGTGATGCAATATTGCAAAAAGTTGAAAACACTTGGTTGCTCTTTTACACGAAATCAAATACAAAAGATGAAAACAAAACACTTTATCTGCGTAAATCTGAAGACCTCTTCGGAAATTGGGAACTTGAAAGCGAAACAATTGTAAATAACGATGATTACAGTTCAAGAAATGCCGGTTCAATTTATAAAATCGATGAAGATTACTTTCGATTCGCACAAAATTGCAGCAATTCGTATGGTGAGAATGTAGTAATTAAAAAAGTAAACCGTTTCAGTTTTGATGATTACAAGGAAACAGTTATTAGCGAAAAATACCTACCCGAAAATTGTAATGGTTTTCATACGTTGAATGCAAATGATTCATTTGTTTTGGTTGATCGAAGAAGATACCGTTACCAATTAAAGTCAATTTCCGTAATTTTCAGACAACTTAAAAAATTCATTATAAAATCATAAATCTTTCCTTTTAATTGAAGTTCCATTCACATGAAAATCCTGCATATCATTCCAAATCTTAAGAAAGGAGGCGCCGAACGTTTGGTTATTGATATTGTTAGGACCTTATCTTTAGACCCTACCCTACAAGTCAAACTTATACTTTTAGAGAATAAAATTGAGTATCATGTTGATGACCTATCGTCATTAATAGAAATTGTTCCGGCTCGAGTTCAACTTTCCGTATTGAAGTCAAATACGTATCAAATAAACGACTTGCAAATGGCTATTCAAAAGTTTGATCCGGAAATTATTCATACGCATTTATTTGAGGCTGAAATCATCTCGAGGTCCTGTTCGTTTCAAAAGGCTAAATGGTTTTCACATGCACACGACCGGATGAAATCCTTCAATACGTTCAATTTTAAACAATTAACAAACAAGAGACAATTAACGGATTATTTCGAACGAAAATACCTTTTTCAGAGATACAAAAAAAACGGAGGAAACCAATTCGTAGCAATTTCAAAAGATATCGAATCATTTCTGAAATCCGTTCTGCCTATAGGCCTCCAAACCGTGCATCGACTGGAAAATGCTATTGATGCGTATCGTTTTAAAAATCAACTCTTGGCTCAAGAGAAATTATTTGAAAAGCCCTACAAACTCATTTCAGTTGGTCGCCTTGATGCTAACAAAAATCATCAGTTTTTATTGGATTGCATGAAAGATTTCAAAGATCGAGGATTACAATTTCATTTAACTATTATCGGTGAAGGTGACCAGCGGGGATTTTTAGAAAATAAAATCAATGCACTTAATCTTCAGTCAGAGGTAACCCTTGCTGGAGTAAAAGAACAAGTTGAAGAATGCTTGTGGGAGTCGGATCTTTATGTGCACAGCGCACTTTCAGAGGGCTTTGGGTTAACTTTAATTGAAGCTATGGCTGCAGGGCTTCCCTTAGTATCTTTGGATGGTAAAGGAAATAGGGAGTTGATACAAAATGGATTCAATGGCTATTTGGTAGAAATGAATGAAAGAACCTTGTTTGTCGAACATATTATTGAAATCGTACAGGATAAAACACTTTATAAATCCCTGTCTAAAAATGCGCTGCGATTTTCAAGCAAATTTGATATTAATCAGTATATTGTGAAACTACTAGAACTTTATAAACGAGCGAATTAATGTGTGGAATTGCAGGTATAATTGATTTTACCAATACCTTACAAATAGATGAACATCTACTTCGAAAAATGTCGGAACCTCTTAAATTTAGAGGTCCTGATCAAGAAGGCTACACCATTAACAGAACATCAAGCTTCACCAGCGGACTTGCACATAAAAGATTGAGTATAATTGATTTGTCAGAATCAGGACGTCAACCTATGTGGAACGACAATCAAACGCATGTTATCGTTTTTAATGGAGAAATTTATAACTATCAAGCGCTTAAAGCTGAACTAATTAAAGAAAATGTAAATTTTAATACTTCAAGTGATACTGAGGTCATTCTAAAGGCATATGCTATTTGGGGAATCGAAAAAACGTTGAAAGCTATTGAAGGAATGTTCGCTTTCACACTGGTGGATCTTACAGACGAAAAAATCTTCGTAGCAAGAGACAGATTTGGAGAAAAACCTTTATACTATTACTCAAAAAGAGATGTTTTCGCTTTCAGTTCGGATATACGCACTTTTAAATCCCTTGATATTTCTTTAAATATTGACCTACATGCTTTAGGTTACTTTTTTTCAGAAATGTCTACCCCCATTGAACAATCCATTTATAAGGAAATAAAAAAACTTCAACCTGCAAATTATCTGGAAATAACAAAAGAAAGCTTTACGCTAAAAGAATATTGGAACTTAAATTACAAAACAAAATCAAGTTTATCACTAGAAGAAACCATTGAGCATACAGAATTATTGTTAGAGAAAGCAGTTCAAAAAACGCTCGTTTCTGATGTCCCTATCGGTTGTTTTCTAAGTGGTGGTTTGGATTCATCACTGGTTTCACTTTACGCAGCAAAAAATTATGGACAAAAACTAAAGACCTTTAGTGTTGGATTTGAGTATGAATCCTTCAATGAACTGCCTTACGCTAGAAAAATAGCAGCGCAAATTGGCTCGGAACACAACGAAATTATCCTAAATCCCAATGACCTATCCATTGTAGAAGATTTACTGAGAGAATATGGTGAACCTTTCGCGGACTCGTCAGCTATTCCAACTTATTATGTTTCAAAGTTTGCTGGAGGATCTGTAAAAGTAGCTTTAGGTGGAGATGGTGGAGATGAAGTATTCGCAGGGTATAGGACTTACAATCAAGGTTTACGAATGCAGCAATGGTACAACCGAAGATTATTACGTTTTCCGTTATCCTTTCTTAATAAACTTTCTAATGCCAATAAAATCGACTACTTATTAGGTGTCATGCAAAAAGAGCCTACTGTATTAGGTAGTGCTCTTTACAGAAACATGGGTTTTTCGGGCAATGATTTAAAGCGCCTTTTTAATGATGCTGCTTTTTACAATGCACCGCAAGTCGAACATGATCGAATAATAATGAAGTCGTTGCAAGAAACCGAGGATGTTTTCGATACCTTACTTCATGCCTCAATTAAAACCAGATTACCAAACGACTACTTGGTTAAGACCGATCGCGCAACAATGTATAATTCATTGGAATTAAGAACCCCTTTTTTAGATAAATCTTTAATTGAATTTAGCAGCTCTATACCATACTCCTTTTTGATGAAAAATGGAGAAAACAAATACGTCACAAAAAAAATTGCTGAGAAACATTTTTCAAAAGATTTGATATACCGAGAAAAACAAGGCTTTGGAATTCCCGTAGGACAATGGATGCAAGACGTATGGAAAATTCAATTTGAAAGCGTTGTTTTCGCTGAACAAGATCTTGTACCCTTGAACTACAATTATATTCGAGAAATTTGGAACGAACATCTCATGCATCAAAAAGATCACACGCATCGCTTGTGGACGCTCTATGTATTTCATGTTTGGATACATAAAGAATATTTAAAGTCATGACGCCAAAGAAAATCCTTTTTATCGCCAATGGCAATAGTATTCATGATATCAAATGGATCACCTATTTTTCAGTCCAAACAGAAAAATACAAATGCTTTCTGCTTTGCGATACCTTATGCTTTCTGTCGGAAACAACCAGAACGGATTTAGCAAAGATGCAAATCGAAATCGTTTCGCAAATTGAACCACTTTCAATTTCACACCCTATTCGAACAAGAAAAGCAATCAAGCAATTTAAAAATCTGGTCAGGTCAATTCAACCAAATTTGATTCACGTGCTTTTTGCAACACCCAATGCACTTTGGTTAAATTATACCAAAACGCCATCTATAATAACGATGCGAGGCTCAGATATTTTGGTGGTTCTACCTGATTTGTTAAAACAGACAGGAATAAAAAGAATTTATTTTACCTATCTATTTCGGCGATTCAAAAAAGCCTTTGGTAATGCTCAATTTGTTTCGGGCACTTCAAATCCACAAATTGAGCGTGCGGCAGAATTATTTGGAACCCTTAATTTACAGTTAATTCGCACTGGCGTTGATGTAGATACAATTGATAAATTGGATCATGCAGACTTGATTCCAGAAGAATTATATAGGAAAAACTTTATATTTTCGCCGAGATTCATGTCTCCAATTTACAACATCGAAATGCAAATTGATGCAATTTCCCTATTGGATAAAAAAATAATCGAAAACTATCTTTTTGTATTCATTAGAGGAAAGCAATTTGATGATAAATATTATCGTCGTCAAATTGAGAAATTAAATACGCTCAAAGATGAAATCAACTTGAAATTCATAATAATCGACTATTTGAATCAATTGGAAATTTGGATGATGATGAAAAAAGCATCTTTATGTATAATGACACCTACCAGTGATGGTACCCCAAATTCAGCACTCGAGGCAATGGCTGCGAAATGTCCATTGATTGTTTCAAACTTAAATTACGACAAGGAACTTTTCGAAAACACTTGCTACAAACTGAATACTTTTGAAATTGACGAATTAAAAACGACTATAGAAAAAGCCATTTTCAACCTAAATTCTGACATCATATCAAATGCATTCAATGCTGTAAATAAATTTGGAAACAGAAACCTGGAAATGATTAAGCTTGAAAAATTATACGAATCCGTTAAATAAACGATTTCGATTAAATAAAAAGAAAAAACAGATTTTTAAAACTCATGCATTCAGAATGAAATAAGTGAGCAAAACAGCAAATTATCGTTATCTTAGCTTGCGGGAATAGCCATTAGTTAGATTCTCATTTTAAAAATAAATGAAAAAACTCCTCATTCTTGCCTACGATTTCCCTCCTTATGTTTCAGTAGGTGGCTTGAGGCCATACAATTGGTATAGGTATTTAAGAGAATTTGATATTGAACCAATTGTAATTACCCGCCAATGGTCAAATAAAAACGGAAATTTTCTCGATTATATTGCTCCAGGGAGTTCAGATAATATCATCGTTGAAAAATCGGAATATGGCACCATCATTCGAACACCATACAAACCCAATTTGAGCAACCGTATATTATTAAATTATGGAGAGCATAAATTTAAATGGTTTCGCAAAGCAATAAGTGCGTATTACGAATTTGCTCAGTTTCTATTCCCAGTTGGCCCTAAGGTAGAGATTTACAAGGCTGCATTAGAATATTTAAAAACCAACAAAGTGGATGCAATAATTGCAAGCGGTGATCCATTTATTCTATTCAAATATGCCGCAAAAATCGGTCGAAAACACAACACTCCCTGGATTGCAGATTATAGAGATCCATGGTCACATAACCAAGAATATGCAAAGTCTAATATTCAAAATAGCTGGCATAGGCATTTTGAAAAAAAAACGGTCAAAGAAGCAGCATACATTACCACAGTTTCAAATTTTGTTTTCAATAAAATCGACGCGTTAATTCCAGGAAAGCCTTTCAGCATTTTACCAAATGGGTATGACCCCGAAGTGATCGATAAAATAGCTAGCATTCCACAAGGAAGTGAAAAGTTACAAATCGCATTCGTAGGTACTATTTATGAATGGCACCCGCTTGAAAGCTTTTTGAGAACTGTTAATTCTTTTATTATTTCGAACCCGAATGAACGAATCTTGATTAACTTTTATGGGACAAATGCATCCGAACGTATAAAACACCTTACATCAATAGACTTTCCTGAACTGACTCAACATGTTAGAATAACACCAAAAATGCCTAATGACGAATTGTTAGCCAAATTGGCTGAAAACAATGTGATGTTGCTCTTCAATTATTATTCTTACATGGGTACAAAAATCTTTGATTACCTTGGGATTCAAAGAAAAATGATCCTTTGTTATTCAGATGACCCGGAAGCTCAGCAACTTAAAGAGAAGCATTATAACATTCAAGAATCAGAAACCGAAAGCAAACAACTCCAAGCAGACCTCATCCAAGAAACCAATTCCGGTAATATCGTAAAGGATTCGAATCACTTGATCGAGGTCTTGGCTGAATTACACAAAGAATTCATTGAAACTGGGGAGATAGCTTGTCACTCGAAAGGAGTGGAAAATTATTCGAGGAAAATTCAGGTGGAGCAGTTAGCTAGGATTGTGAAATTAGTGGCCTCGAATAATTAGAAATTCTTTTACACTCGGCAAGTTGGTATTAAAGTTTTAAAAGGTTCAAAGGGTTTTAAGGTTCAAGGGTTAAAAAGTTCAAGGTTCAAGGTTCAAGGGTTAAAAAGTTCAAGGGTTAAAAAGTTCAAGGTTCAAAGGGTTTCAAAGTTCAAGGTTCAAAGGTGGTTCAAACTTCAATTTAGTTAAAAGCTGAACTTGAAACATTGAAACATTGAAATTCAAAATT
>CANJNE010000037.1 GCA_947475275.1 Flavobacteriales bacterium
AGAAATAACCTAGCACACAGCACATGGAATAATTCAGAAGGAGATTTGGACGGATATGTAAAAACTTACCTCACACTTGAAGGCAAAGACTCAATGCTTTTATACAGTCTAAATTTCCAAAATGGTTTGTTGCAGGGAGAATCAAAATCATATCATACCACAGGGAAATTAGCTAAAAGGGGATTCTTTTTGAATGGAGAACCCATTGAAGATTATGAGGCTTATGACACCCTAGGATTCAAATACCATTATGTGAAATTCCAATATGGATATCCTGCTGAAGAAAAAATTTGGGAAGAAAACAAATTGAGTGTACGTTACCTTTTTGATTGGAGAGATTCGATCTATTTCGTTCCTTCAGACATTACTGAAACACAAAGTTTAGATCGAGTGCTATCTGATTTGGGACTTGTAGAGTATTACTATGAATACCATGGAAGGCCGAGTTTGGTAGAAAAAGATGGGATTTCTTACCATGTGACCAAATATTATCCAAACGATAAAATAGCCAGGGATGGCGCCATCAACGATGGTAAAAAGAGCGGTTGCTGGCAATACTACAATTACGATGGCGAGTTTTTATATGAAGTTGAATATTTTGATTCTATTATTGAGTTGAACGATTCCATTCGCTTTAAAAGCAAAGGGATACTAACAGATTTCAATGCCAAAGGACAGAAAATTAGCCAAAGTTATGTTATTGAAAAGTTCGAAAAATATGACTGCTCTCATACTGATCATTATGAAATCAGGCAATTGTATACCTTCTGGCAAGAAAACGATACAGTAGATCGATTCAACGGATACGTAAAAAACTATTATGATAATGGTGTATTGCAAAATGAAGGAATGATGAAAAATGGACTACCGACCGGCGTCTGGAAATATTATGATCCTTATGGTAAATTGAATTTGGTTGGCACCTATGTTTCTGGAAAACGCAATGGCCGATGGTTAAGCGGAGACTTATCAAAATCCAAATATATTGGTGACATTTGCCTTGATCCAAACCTACCCAATCTAGAAGAAGAAATCAGTCGACGTGAAAAGGAACTTGAAATTTCTGTAATTAACTATGCTTTTGGTAAAGCTGTGAGTTCTGAAAATTATGGATGGGATCTTAATGAAACCAACCCGCTATTAGAAGAGGATCAATACTATTACCGCGGACAATATGATGACTTTTAAGTTTTGAAGCAGAACTTCATTAACTTTGTATTAAAGTAACTTTATGATGCATCTTGAACGATACGAAACAATTCCTGAGTGTTCGACTATATTGGTTGTTGGAAAGAAATCAGATATAGGTAAAAACGTTAATGAAGACATTAGAAAATTTGCAGAGGGATTCTTGAAATCTGATGACAAATTTGATTTCTTAAAACTAACAAATCGCTTTATATTTTTTGTTAAAGAAGACCAAAGCGATGAAGAATTGAGGGTTTCCGGATCAAAAGTATTTCAGACACTTGCTTCAAAACACAATGAAATTGCCATTTCAGGAAAAGAGGAAGCTGTTTTACAATTGGTTGAAGGATTGATGTTATCCAATTATGAATTCAAACCATATCAGCGAAAAGAGAACAAAAAAGTCAATAGCTTGGAAAAAGTGCATCTTCCAAACGACTTTTCTGACAAAAAAATTAAAGAGTTAAACAACATAGTTAAGGCCGTTTTTTGGGCAAGAGATCGCGTTAACGAACCTGTTTCGCATTTGAACGCCACGCAACTGGCCGAACATGCACAAAAAATCGCTGAAGAAGCGGGTATTTCCATACAAATTCTCGAAAAAACACAAATAGAATCCCTTAAAATGGGCGGATTACTTGCTGTAAATAAAGGATCTATTGATCCACCGACCTTTACCATTTTAGAATACAAACCAGAAAAACCGGTTAACAAAAAACCAATTGTCTTGGTAGGAAAAGGTGTAGTTTATGATACTGGGGGGTTGAGTTTGAAGCCAACACCTGGTTCAATGGATTGTATGAAAAGTGACATGGCTGGAGCTGCTTGCGTTATTGGAGCCATTTATTTGGCAGCACTACAAGAGTTGAAAGTTCACGTAATTGCGCTTGTTCCAGCAACAGATAATCGCCCTGGAATGAATGCATACACACCAGGAGATGTAATAACAATGTACGATGGTACCACCGTGGAAGTCCTCAATACTGATGCTGAAGGGAGAATGATTTTGGCCGATGCTTTGGCTTATTCAAATAAATACAATCCTGAATTGGTTATCGATGCTGCAACGCTAACTGGTGCCGCTGTTAGAGCTATTGGGACACATGCTACAATTATCATGGGAAATGCTTCAGACGCAAATTTCAATTTGCTCGAAAAATCCGGAAATTCAGTTCATGAAAGAGTTGTTCGTTTTCCTTTCTGGAAAGAATATGGTGATGAAATGAAATCTACAATTGCTGACTTAAAAAATCTTGGTGGAGCAAATGCAGGAATGATTACTGCAGGAAAATTTTTAGAACATTTCGTTAAGGCACCATACATTCACATGGATATTGCAGGTCCGGCATGGTTGGATAAAAAAGAAGACTACAGACCACAAGGTGGAACTGGATCTGGAATTAGATTACTTTATCAATTTCTTAGAAAATTCAAATAATGGAGAAAGAAAAAGAAAAAGAATTGGGTAATCCCAATCCAACTAAAATTGGAATTTCCATTGGCGATATCAATGGCGTTGGACCTGAAATAATCATGAAAGCACTTTCAGATAGCAGAATGCTTTTGGATTGCACGCCTGTAATATATGGCTCATCTCGAGTTTTTTCGCACTATCGAAAAATTATGAACGATTTGGAATTTAATTTCCAAAGTTGCAAAGATGCAAGTTCGGCAGTGAACAGAAAAATAAATCTTGTTAATGTCTGGGATGAAGATGTTAGCATCGAAACAGGTCAAGTTACTGAAAATGGTGGAAAATTCGCTTTTCAATCTTTGGAAAGGGCAACCCAAGACTTAGCAGCTGGAAAAATCGATGTGCTGGTCACTGCTCCAATCTCAAAAGAGGCAATGGCAAAATCTGGATTCAAATTCCCAGGACATACGGAATATTTAGCAGATTTATCAGGTGAAGCTGAGGCATTAATGCTGATGATTTCGGGTAATCTGCGTGTAGCTTTAGTCACAACACATATTCCATTAAAAGAGGTGCACACTGCTTTAACCAAGGAAAAAATTGTTGCTAAAATCGTAGCTTTTGAAGCCAGTCTGAAAAAAGATTTTGGAATTATACGACCTAAAATCGCAGTTTTAGGTTTGAACCCACATGCCGGTGAAAATGGTAAAATGGGTCAAGAAGAACAAGAAGTTATCACTCCTGCAATCAAGCAAGCAAAAACTGAACAGATTTTAGCTTTCGGTCCATATCCTGCTGATGGTTTTTTCGGATCGCGTTCAAGAAATGAATTTGACGGTATTTTAGCAATGTATCACGACCAAGGTTTAACAGCTTTCAAAGCATTAGCATTCGAAGATGGGGTTAATTACACTGCGGGGTTGCCAATAGTTAGAACTTCTCCTGATCATGGAACCGCATTTGATATCGCTGGAAAAAATCAAGCTTCCGAACATTCGCTTAGAAATGCAATTTATGTCGCAATTGATGTATTAAAAAACAGAAAATTATTTAAACAAATTCATGCAAATCCCTTGAAAATTACACCTCGTGATACCAGAAAATCAAATTCAGAAATAGAATAAAAAGAATTGAGGTTAGTTTTTTTGAGAGATATTAACAAGATTACGTTTAAATTATTACCTTTGCCCTCCGATTTTTATAAAGTATGAAGTCTAATAAAGAATTTTGTATTCCATTTATAGGCTTGAAATTGGGGACTCACGAGTTTCATTATGAAATAAGTGATGCGTTCTTTGAAGATATAGAATATTCAATAATCCAACAAGGCAAAGTTCATGTTCGGCTAGTTCTTGACAAAAAAGAAACGATGTTTATTGGTGAATTTTCACTCAATGGAGTGATTTCTACCTATTGTGATCGTTGCAATGATTTGATGGATTTTCCTGTAAAAGGTAATTATAAAATCATTTATAAATTCGGAACAGAACCAAGCGAAGACGAAACTCTCATTGTTTTGGATCCTGATGCATACGAAATAGAACTTAAAGAAACCATTTACGAACTTTTAACGGTTTCTTTACCAGCTAAAATGACACATGAAGTCGGAAAATGTAATCCGGAAATGTTGGAATTATTGAAAAAATATATTGTAACACCATCTAATTCTGAAGATGATGATGACCATGATGATTGGTCAGATGATGAAGATGATGAAGATGATGAACCCTTAGATCTGAGTAGATTTAAGATAAATTTTTAATTTTAACAAAAACAAATAAAAATGGCACATCCTAAACGAAAAATTTCGAAAACGCGCCGTGACAAGAGAAGAACACACAAAAATGCGGTTGCAAATAATATTGCAATATGCCCTACAACAGGCCAACCACATTTGTTTCACCATGCACACTGGCACGAAGGAAAACTTTACTACAAAGGTAGAGTAGTTGCTGAAAAAGAAGTTGCTGTCTAACCGAATGGTTCTTTAAACCTCTTCGTAATGAAGATTGGTATAGATATACTTGGGGGTGATTTCGCGCCAGAAGCGAACATCAAGGGTGCTTTACTTGCACTTTCGGAACTGTCCACGGATGTTCGTTTGGTATTAATTGGGGATGAGGAAAATATTAAGAATCAGTTAACAGCGCACAATGCTGACTTGAATTCATTCGATATTATTCATGCTCCAGATGTTATTACAATGCACGATCACCCTACAAGAGCAATTCCTCAAAAACCAAACTCGTCAATAGCGGTTGGGTTTGATTTACTTGCTAAAAAAGACATTCAAGCGTTCGCAAGTACTGGTAATACCGGAGCTATGCTTGTTGGTTCAATCTATAAAATCAATACAATTCCTGGAATCATTCGTCCCTGTATAACATCCGCAATTCCTGCAATTGATGGTTCAACTTCTATATTGCTTGACGTGGGTTCTAATGCCGACTGTAAAGCTGATGTGCTTTATCAATTTGCCGTTTTAGGCTCATTGTACGTAAAGACCGTTTTTGGAAAAGACAATCCAAGAGTGGCATTACTCAATATCGGTGAGGAGGAATCAAAAGGAAATTTACTAACAGTTGCAGCCCACAAACTTATGGCGGAATCTGATGAAATCAATTTCATTGGAAATATAGAGGGTAGAGATATCTTCTTTGCGAAGGCTGATGTAATTGTTTGTGATGGATTCACAGGCAATGTGGTTCTAAAAGAAGCTGAAGGAATTTATACATTGATGAAAATGAGAGGAATTAAAGATGCCTATTTCGATCGTTTCAACTATGAAAATTATGGTGGAACTCCAGTTCTAGGCGTTAAAGGAAATGTGATTATCGGACATGGCATTTCCAATGAAATTGCCGTTAAAAATATGATTTTGCATGCTCATGAAGTAGCACGTTCAGGTTTGGCTGTTAAAATTAATGAAGCATTTAGTTAATATGGGAAAAATTACAGCAGCAATAACAGCAGTAGAAGGTTTTGTGCCGGACAATGTGGTTACAAATGAAGACCTTTCTAAGTTTGTTGACACTTCTGATGAATGGATTACCACCAGAACCGGTATCAAAGAAAGAAGATATTTAAAAGAAGGTGCTTCATCCGATATGGCTGCAGCGGCAGTTAAAAAACTTTTAGCAAAAAAAAATATAGACCCACTTGAAATTGATTTGGTGATTGTAGGAACGGTTACTCCAGACTATCCTTTTCCTAGCACCGCAAATGTTGTTTGTGATAAAGTAGGAATGAAAAACGCATGGGGTTTCGATTTAATAGCTGCATGTTCTGGTTTTATTTATGGTTTAACTACTGGTGCACAGTTTATTGAATCAGGTAAACATAAAAAAGTAATAGTAATTGGGGTTGATAAAATGACCTCTATTCTTGATTTTTCAGACCGAACTACTTGTGTTATTTTTGGAGATGGAGCAGGAGCTGTTCTTTTAGAACCAAATGAAGAAGGCTTAGGTGTTATCGATTCCATTTTGCGATCTGACGGCGCTGGACGTAACTATTTGTTGCAACCAGCTGGTGGTTCTTTGAATCCGGCTAGTCACGATACGGTTGATAACCACATGCATTACGTGAAACAAGAAGGACAGCAAGTTTTCAAATTTGCCGTAACCAATATGGCTGAAGTTTCAGCTGAAATCATGGAAAAAAACAACCTTACAAGCGAAGATGTCACTTGGTTGGTTCCACACCAAGCAAATTTGAGAATCATTGATGCTACCGCAAATAGAATGGGATTACCAAAAGAAAAGGTAATGATCAACATACAGCGTTATGGTAATACCACAGCTGGTACACTTCCTCTGTGCTTGTGGGATTATGAAAAACAATTGCGCAAAGGCGATGTTCTTATATTGTCTGCTTTTGGAGGAGGATTTACTTGGGGCGCTGTTTATGTAAAATGGGCTTACAATTCATAAAAAGATTATTTTTGTAACGTAAATATTATGGCTATGAATCAAAATGAAATTCAGGAATTATTGCAAAGTGTTTCTGATTTAGGAATCACAGAATTATCTATTGAAAAAAAGGAATTCAAGATTACCATTAAAAAAGAATCAGCACAAGGTGCACCTGTTTATGTTCAGTCTGCTCCTGTAGCGGCTACAATTCCTGCTGCTCCAGCCGTTGCGCCTGCTCCAGCAGCAGTAGCAGCTGATTCTGGTTCATCTGCAACATCAAACGCAGGAGATGAATCTAAATACATCACCGTTAAATCTCCAATGATTGGAACGTTTTACCGTTCTTCAGGACCGGATAAGGATGCATTTGTTAGTGTTGGGCATGATATTGCTCCAGGAAAGACACTTTGCATTATCGAGGCCATGAAATTATTCAATGAAATTGAATCTGAAGTTTCAGGTAAGATTGTAAAAGTTTTGGTTGATGATGCATCGCCTGTAGAATACGATCAACCATTATTTTTGGTAGATCCAGCTTAAATGAATTTATGTTCATTGCATTAATGAACTCCAATACTATAACCAATGTTCAAGAAAATACTTATTGCAAATAGGGGTGAAATTGCTTTGCGTGTTATTCGTACATGTAAAGAAATGGGAATTAAAACCGTTGCCGTTTATTCAACCGCTGATAAGGACAGCTTACCTGTAAGGTTTGCGGATGAAGCTGTTTGTATTGGTCCGGCTGTAAGTGCGAAATCTTATTTGTCGATTCCAAATATTTTAGCAGCAGCAGAAATCACGAATGCTGATGCCATTCATCCAGGCTATGGATTTTTATCTGAAAACGAAAAGTTTTCTAAAGTATGCCAAGAACATGGTATCAAGTTCATTGGGGCCCTACCTGAACAAATTGCAGGAATGGGAGATAAAGCTACTGCAAAAGCAACCATGATTGCAGCAGGTGTCCCATGTATTCCAGGATCTAAAGGTCTACTTAAAGATCTAGATGATGCAAAGAAAACTGCTATAGATGTTAGATATCCTATCATTCTTAAAGCTACCGCTGGTGGTGGTGGAAAAGGAATGCGTATTGTCTGGAAAGAGGAAGACATGGAAACTGCATGGGATTCAGCCCGCCAAGAAGCTGGTGCCGCATTTGGTAATGATGGTATCTACATGGAAAAATTTATTCAAGAACCAAGGCACATTGAGATTCAAATTGCCGGTGATCAATTCGGTAATGCTTGTCACCTTTCAGAAAGAGATTGCTCAATTCAACGCAGACATCAAAAATTGGTTGAGGAAACGCCTTCTCCATTCATGACAGAAGAATTGAGAGAAAAAATGGGTGAGGCTGCTATCAAAGCAGCTAAAGCTGTTAGGTATGAAGGTGTTGGAACGGTAGAGTTTCTTGTGGACAAGAATCGTGATTTTTATTTCATGGAAATGAATACACGAATTCAGGTTGAACATACCATAACTGAGGAAGTCATTGATTATGACCTCATCAAAGAACAAATTAAAATTGCTGCTGGCCAGCGCATTTCGGGGAAGAATTATTACCCACATCTTCATGCTATTCAATGTAGAATTAATGCAGAAGATCCTTACAATGATTTTCGTCCGTCACCAGGAAAAATAACTTCTTACCATTCTCCGGGTGGACATGGTGTTAGAATTGATACGCATGCTTATGCAGGTTATAGCATTCCTCCAAATTATGACTCCATGATTGGAAAACTTATTGTTGTTGCTCAAACAAGAGAGGAAGCAATTCTTAAAATGAAACGCGCCCTTGACGAATACATAATTGAGGGTGTAAAAACAACCATTCCTTTCCATCAAAAATTAATGGATAACGAAGATTTCAGAAACGGAAACTTCACCACAAAGTTCATGGAAACTTTTGATTTTTAATCTTTAAAAATCATTTTTTTGGAAGTGCTATTCGAAAGGTAGTTCTTACATTGGATTCAGATTGTAATACGTATACTTTACCTTTATGGTATTCGTTCACAATTCTTTTGACTAAACTCAAACCTAGACCCCAGCCCCTTTTTTTCGTCGAAAAACCAGGTTTAAAAATAGTTTTAAACTGATTTGGCAGAATACCTTTCCCTGTGTCAGAAATATCGATACATATCCATCCTTTCAAACCATGGACCTTTACTGATAAAATGCCTTTATTTTCCATAGCATCAACGGCATTTTTTGCAATATTCTCCACTACCCACTGAATTAATGGCGCATTATGCTTTACCATAAATTCACTTTCCGACTCGAATTCAATTTCAACTTGCTGAGATATTCTTGGTCTGAGATAATCCAGAACACCCTTAACCGTAATTGAAATATCAGAAGGTTTAAGAATAGTTGCTGAACCAATTTTAGAAAATCTATCTGTTACCTTTTCAAGTCTATCCAAATCTTTTTGCATTTCTGCAATAATGTTTGGGTCTACATCCTGACTTTCCAACAATTGAATCCAGGCCATTAACGAAGAAAGAGGTGTTCCGAGTTGATGTGCGGTTTCCTTAGCCATTCCTGCCCAAACCTGATTTTGCTCTGCCCTCCGGAAGGTACTAAAAACCAAATAACCGATAAGTACAAATAACCCAACGATAAAGAAAACAAAGTAGGGATAATATTGCAATTGTTTTAGTTCTGGACTATCATCAAAATACAAAATGTTTCTTGAGCCACTTTTAAAATCAATCAAAATCGGATCGTTTTGTTGTTTCAATTGATTAATTAACTCAACTTTTCCCATTTTGGAAATTTCTTGCTCGGATAAATTGGTTCCAATAATTTTGTTTGAAAATTCCTCCACAAGAATTACAGGTACTAACTCTTCATTTTCTATTAGTTCACGATTGAAAGCCTGAATTAATGAATCTCTTTCCTTTTCCAACCTAACTAGACCTTTTGAATCACTAAATGCATAAGTCATTGTTAGTCCCTCAAAGACCTCGACCTTAAAAAACTGCTCATTTTTCACCCAATTCTTAGCTAATTTTCTCAATGAATCATCGATGATTATCTGTATTTCTTTTGTTTTAGCTTTTGGCGATTTCCTTAAAAAAACTGAAGTATCAAAATCAATATTTCTTGAACCTGATATGTTATCTTCATTGTCCATTAATATGACAGGGATGTCTTTGTTTTCATCAATAATTTTCAACGGGAAACTGAAATCAGGTATTTGATCCAAAGGTGATTCTTTAGAAATCTCTTTGGTAGCATCTACCCACAATTGCATCTCACGTCGCTCTTTATCACGTAATTGGGTGAAAGTACGATTGGTTAACCGAACCAATTCTAATTTTTGCTGAATCGCATCCGCCCACTGCTCAACACGTGCACGTTCGCGTTCTCCAATTTTAACTACTATCGCATTAGACACAAAAAAAGAAACTGCCACCAATGCCAATGCAAGGATAAGTAGGGCGATTTTCCATTTCTGTTTACTTGAATACAAATTCATACGCGATTAGCTAAATTAACGAGAATTTTATGCAAATCTTGTTATGAAGCAATAAGTTATGTGTTGCTATGCTGATTTTAGGTTAATTTTGTTCATCAATATTACTTAATGCAAAGAAAAACCTTTTTGACAATTGTCACTTTTATTGTTTGTTTTCTCATTATTACCCTACCACTAATCTTGTTTCCAGTCAATTTATTTGATGGAGAAATCCTTTATAAAAACGGAATAATAGAACCTACTCCACTGAGCTTGTCCTATTTTTTTGGATTGGGTTATGATGTTAAAGATATGGAGACTGTAGCATCGTTTCACCTAGTAACAAAAGGCTATTTCTTAGCTTTTATTTTAACTATTGGTATTCCTTCACTTATTGCCTATCGTGTCTCTTTGATAAAAGATTAATTTCTTTTCAATTCAAAAGATGTTTCATGTTTACCTTACTATCAATAACTTGATGTAATTCTGAAACTGGAATCCTTACTTGCTCCATAGTATCGCGATCTCTAATGGTTACTGAGTTGTCCTCCAGGGTTTGATGGTCAACAGTTACAGAGAAAGGGGTCCCAATGGCATCTTGGCGACGGTAACGCTTACCAATAGAATCTTTCTCATCATACTGACAATTAAAATCAAACTTTAAAGCGTCAATAATTGCTCTTGCTTTTTCAGGTAAACCGTCTTTCTTTGTTAATGGCAATACTGCTACTTTGTAAGGAGCCAGTGCCGGAGGAATGGATAAAACAGTTCTTTCTGTGCCATCTTCCAAAAGTTCATTTGAATAAGCCGCGCTTAATACTGCCAAGAACATACGATCCAATCCAACAGAAGTTTCAATAACGAAAGGCACATAATTTTGATTCAATTCAGGATCGAAATACTGTAATTTTTTACCAGAATAATGTTCATGTTGTTTCAAATCGAAATCTGTTCTGGAATGGATCCCTTCCAATTCTTTGAAACCCATTGGAAAATTAAATTCGATATCACAAGCAGCATTGGCGTAATGTGCCAACTTAATGTGGTCATGAAAACGGTAAAGTTTTTCGCCCAAATTCAATGCTTTATGCCATTTTTCACGGGTTGATTTCCAGTATTCATACCACTTCATTTCCTCACCAGGACGCACAAAAAACTGCATTTCCATTTGTTCAAATTCACGCATTCTGAAAATAAACTGACGCGCAACAATCTCATTGCGAAAAGCTTTTCCAATTTGCGCAATGCCAAAAGGTACTTTCATCCTTCCAGATTTTTGTACATTCAAAAAGTTTACAAAGATTCCTTGGGCTGTTTCAGGCCTTAAATAGATGGTGGAGGCATCTCCAGCGACAGAACCTAACTCTGTAGAAAACATCAAATTGAATTGACGCACTTCTGTCCAGTTTTTGGAACCGGATATTGGACAACTGATTTCAAGATCTACGATGAGTTGATAAACACCCTCTAAATCATTATGCTCTAAAGCATCCTTCATTCGACCTTCAATTGCCGCAATCTTTTCTTTATTTCGGACAACGTTGGGATTGTTAGCTCTAAACTGAACTTCATCAAAATCATCTCCGAACTTCTTAGAGCCTTTTTCGACTTCTTTATCGATTTTCTGTCTAATTTTTTCGATATGTTCCTCTATAAGTACATCAGCACGGTATCTTTTCTTGGAATCTTTATTATCAATAAGTGGATCATTGAAAGCATCAACATGCCCTGATGCCTTCCACGTAGTGGGGTGCATAAAAATGGCAGCGTCCAATCCAACAATATTTTCATGCATTTGAACCATTGCTTTCCACCAATAAGCCTTAATATTGTTTTTCAACTCAACGCCCAATTGACCATAATCATAGGTTGCCGCTAAACCATCATATATTTCTGAAGAAGGAAATACAAATCCATATTCTTTAGCATGTGAAATAACTTCCTTAAGTTTATCTTCTCTTTGTTCCATAATTGTGGCAAATATAAATAGTCTAAATAAAATTTTAACGGAAAACTGATTAACAATCCTTTATTATCACATCAATATAATTCAGGATTTTTTCCTTTCCGAAAGCGGATTCACTAGATGTTGTAAAAACTGGCGGCAACTCCTCCCAATATTTTAACATCTCCTTTTTGTATTTCGCAAGATTCTTGGCCAATGCGGATGAAGAAAGCTTATCTATTTTTGTAAATACCATGGAAAAGGGTAATTGTTTCTCACCGCACCAATTCATGAATTCAAGATCTATTTTTTGAGGGTCCAATCGCGAATCTAAAAGAACAAAAATGTTGTTTAACTGCTTTCGATTCGTTAAATATTCTACAATAAAACGCTCCCATTTGTCCCGCTGCACTTTAGATGCTTTGGCATATCCATATCCAGGTAAATCAACTAAAAACCACTGTTTATTAATAATAAAATGATTGATTAATTGCGTTTTTCCTGGTCTTCCTGATATTTTAGCTAAACCCTTGTTTCCAACGAGCATGTTAATGAGCGATGACTTTCCCACATTTGACCTTCCTATGAAAGCAAATTCAGGAATATCATCTTTCGGACATAGTTTATAATCTGTATTGGAAATAACAAATTCGGCTGTATTGACCTTCATAATTCAAAATGTAGCACAAAGATAAATAAAGCGATTGGATTTAGTTCTTGGAGAGAAGTTTCAAAAGGGTTCAAGGTTTAAAAAGATTCAAAGTTCAAAAGGGTTCAAAGTTTAAGAGGGTTAAAGGTTCAAGAAAGTTTATGGTTGAAAGTAGGTTCAAAAGGGTTAAAGGTTTAAGAGGGTTAAAGGTTCAAGAAAGTTTATGGTTGAAAGTAGGTTCAAGGTTTAAGAAGGTTCAAAAGGGTTCAAGGTTCAAAAAGGTTTAAGGTTTAAAGAAAGTTTAAGGTGAAACATTGAACATTGAACATTGAACATTGAACTTTAAACAAGAAACATTGAACTTTAAACAAGAAACATTGAACATTGAACATTGAACATTGAACATTGAACATTAAACATTGAACTTGAAACATGAAACATTGAACTTGAATCGTTGAACAATTAATCATTTATCATATATATGTTTGAAAGGGAATATTTAATTTTAAAGAAAAAATCATGAAATCAATTGTCATCATTATAACTATAGTAGGTTTTGCTCTTGCTTCTTGCAACAATAGTGGAGAAAAAGTTCACATTAAAACAGTTAAAGGTCAAACCAATAAAAATCAGGAGAAAAAAGTGATTGCGAATGCGCAATTAAATCTTGAAATTTCGGGCATGTCATGTGAAAAAGGCTGCGGCGGAACCATCAGAAAAGCTTTGAAGCAAACAGGTGGAGTTGATCGTGTCTCTTATGATTTTGTTGAAGGTCGAGAAATACAAATGGCAAAAATCAATTTAGATTCCAATATGGTAAATTTGGAAAAGATAAAAAATATCATTTCTGAATTAAATGAAAACCAATTCACAACAGGAAAATCTGAGTGGAATCCAATTAGGTAAAATAACGTTTAGAAAATTTCTTATCACATTCAATTAACTAATCGTGAGGTTCACTTAAAACCTTGAGGTAGCATTAGAAAATAAAAATAAAGCAAAATATCTTTGTCTTGAATAGTCTTAAATCAGACATAAAGATTATTTGATTTATGTTTAACTAACGCAACCACTCTTGAAAAAGCTTATTCCATATTGCATAGTAAGTAGTTTGTTTTTATTATTTACTATAACAAGCCATAGTCAAATTTTATTGAATTCAACCACAACATTAACGGCAGGTACAAACTTCAGTTGTGGAAGTACTTTTTTAGACAATGGGGGGGGCGGAAATTATCTCGCCAACACAGATAACACGCTCACGCTTTGTGCTGCACCTGGTCAATTTTTAAGTGTTACATTAAGCAGTGTTTCAATCTCATCCAATTCAGGCGGGGCCAACCTACCAGATTTTTTTTATGTGAACACGGGTGCTGGTTTCACGCTAATTCCAAATACGGGAGGTTCAGGGCCATCGAGTATAACTTACCAAAGTGCTATTGGTGGATGTATTAGTTTTAGGCTAGACTCCAATGGTGGAGGAGTTTCTTCAGGTTTTACGGGTACCATTTCATGCCTAACACCTCCGGCTAATGACCAACCATGCGGTGCTTTAACCATTCCTGTTAACACATCGGGATGTGTCAACACACTTGGTACAACTGTAAATTCAACGCTATCGTCAGGCATGGTTGAACCAGGGTGTGGTTCTTTTAGTAATAACGATGTTTGGTATAAAGCTGTTGTACCTTTAAACGGTACGCTGAGTGTGAGTGTGGTTGATGACAATACCTCAATTACACCATTTGGTGCCTCAATAGCTTTATATACAGGAACCTGCGGTAGTTTATTTCATAAAGGTTGTGTATCAAGCGGAAGTTTATCGACACCTTCCATAATTAATTATACTGGTACTCCAGGAGAAACTGTTTATATAAGAGTTTGGGATTATGCCGATAATGAGGGGACATTTAATATTTGTGCAACAACAACTGCTGCTACCATGGGATCCATTTTAACGGGAAACACCAATTTAACATGTGGAGGAACCTTCACTGACCCAGGAGGTAATGGTAATTATTTAACCAATCAATATGGACTATACACAGTTTGTCCATCTAGTCCAGGGCAATATGCTCGTGTAAACTTTAGTTCTTTTAGTCTCGGTTCAGGAGATTTTTTAACCATTATGAATGGCAGCACTACAGCAGCTCCAATTATTGGCACATATAACGGAACTTCCAGTCCTGGCATTCTTACATCATCAGATCCATCAGGATGTTTAACTTTTGCTTTTTTGTCGAATGCAAATGGTGTGAGCAGTGGTTGGAATGCAAGTGTCAGTTGTAGTTCAACTCCTGGAACCAATAATACTTCTACCTATTGTAGCAGTTCGAACTGCTCTGGCGGTTGCGGGGGAATTATCTGCGGTGATGGAAATTATTCCACAACAAACAATGTATCCTCAGGGGTGCAAGAGTTATCTGCTCCTCAAATAGGCGGTTGTTGGGGTAATACTGGGGAAATTTCATCATTTTGGTATTATTTTCAAACCCAAACACCTGGAAATTTAGAAATGACATTAACAGGACCTAACGGGCAAGATTACGACTTTGCAATTTACGGTCCTTCAACAAATGGCTATCTGCCGTGTCCACTGAATACAGGAAACGGCCCCATTCGTTGCTCTTATTCAAGTGTAAATGGGAATGTTGGACTGGGAAATGGAGCTACTGATTTTTTTGAAGGTGCAGAAGGTGATGGATGGGTAGCGCCAATTAACATGCAAGCAGGTGAAGTATATGCCATGGTATTGAATATTTTTCAAAATGGTGGCCCACAACCAGTTATTGGTGTTGATATCAAAGGAACTGGTACATTAGATTGTACATTATCTTCGCTTCTGCCAATAACTTTACTTTCATTTGAAGGGATAAATGAAGGTGGCTCGAACAGACTTATTTGGATTACTAATAGCGAAGTAGATAATGATTATTTCTCATTAGAAAGAAGTTTAAACGGTATAGATTGGGAGTTATTTGGTACAGTTCAAGGCGCTGGAACAAGTCAAGAAGCCCATTTTTATTCATTCAGAGATGAACAACCTTATCTGCCAATAAGTTATTACAGGCTCGCTCAAACAGACTACGATGGAACAAAAACATATTCTCAAATTATTGCTATCAATTCAAATCCTATCGATGAACGTATATCGGGAGTTTTTCCAAATCCTTGTAATGAGATTACATCTTTCACCTATAGCGGTAAATCCGATGAAACGCTTTCTGTAAAAATCATCAATACTTTCGGTCAAACAGTTCAATCTATCGAATTCAACGACATCAAAAATAACCAATTGATGAGCATTTCACTTGATCACTTATCTTCAGGCCTCTACCAAATCATATATCAACAAGGTAATTGGAATCATTCAGAAAAAATGACAATTATAAAGTAAATTAGCCGCAGGATACCTTTTTACCATTAACTGATTAATTTTGTAAGATAATTTAGTCAGGAAATGAAGCTGCATTACAGAATTGTTGGTGAAGAAGGTTTTCCATTGGTTATACTTCATGGTCTCTTTGGATTTTCTGATAATTGGCAAACCCATGCGAAAAAGCTTTCTAGTTATTTCAAAGTAATTCTAGTAGATTTAAGAAACCATGGTCATTCCCCTTGGAGTGATAATTTCAGCTATTCTTTAATGGTTGAGGATGTTTCAGACGTTTTATCGACGCTTCAAATTCACAAATGTATTTTACTTGGTCATTCCATGGGGGGTAAAGTTGCCATGCACTTCGCGCAAAAATATCCCGAAAAACTTGAGAAATTAATTGTTGTAGACATTGGAATCAAAGCCTATCCTATGCATCACCAACATATCTTGGAAGGCATTCATGCAATAGATACAAATCAACTAACAAGTCGCAAAGAAGCTGAAGAAATCTTAGAAAAATATATAGATAGTGATGGCGTTAGACAATTTCTCCTGAAAAATCTCTATTGGAAAGACAAAGGAAAATTAGACTGGAGAATGAACATAAAAGTATTGGAAGCGCAAATGCAAGAAATTCTTTCAGCTGTGCCAGTGCAAATTGTAAAGACACCAACCTTATTTATTCGTGGCGAACTTTCGAATTATATTTTAGATGAAGATTTCCAAGAAATACAAGACGTATTTCCTGATAGCGATATTCTAACTATTGAAAACGCGGGACATTGGGTGCACGCCGAAGCTCCAGAAATTTTCATCAACGAAGTTTTAAACTTTACCTTAAGATAAATTAAGATTTCAGTGCCTCTGCCCCACCAACAATTTCAAGAATTTCATTGGTGATTGCCGCTTGACGTGCCTTATTGTAGGATAACTTAAGATTTCTTTGAAGTTCCTTAGCGTTATCTGTTGCCTTATGCATTGCTGTCATACGTGCACCATTTTCAGCTGCATTAGAATCTAAAAGACCTTTAAATAATTGAATCTTCAATGATTTTGGGATTAGATCAGATACGATTTCTTCTTTAGAAGGTTCGAAAATATAATCTCCAGAATTGGAATTATTACCATCATTTACTTTCGAAAGAATTGGTAAAAACTGCTCGGTTCTTACATTTTGTGTTGCTGCATTTACAAATTGATTGTAAACGATAACCACCTTATCAAAAGATTTATTCATGAAAAGGTGCATGAGTTCATTTGCAATAACAGTATTATTCTCAAAAGTAAGTTTAGAGAAAATATCCTCTACCTCAGCTAAAGCTTCATTAATAAAATAATTAGGTGACTTTTTATAAACATCTCTAATTTTTTTACCCAAGCAAAGTACTTTAACATTTGAAGATTTATATTCTTCATTTACCAAATAACTTACCCTTTTAATAATGTTATTGTTGAAACCACCGCACAATCCTCTATTGGAAGTAATTCCAACAATTAATATGCTTTTAGTTTCTCTAACTTCAGAAAATGCGTTTTCGGACAAATCGAGTGTTGCACTCAAATTCCCTAAAATCTCTTTTAGTTTTTCTGCATAAGGACGCATTTGAGTAATGGCATCCTGTGCTCTTTTCAACTTTGCAGCCGATACCATTTTCATGGCCGATGTAATCTGCATTGTTGAACCTACAGAGGTAATTCGATTACGTATTTCCTTTAAGTTTGGCATAATAAATTCAATTTAAGCAAGTGTGCTCAAGAAGCAAACCTATTTATATTTCTCAGCGATTTCCTTAGCAACTTTAGACAATACATCTGTAAGCTCATCCGAGTATTTACCTGATTTAAGTGCAACCAATACATCGGCATGCTTAGCTTCCATATAGTTCAAGAATTCTTTTTCAAACTCCTTAACTTTTGCCACAGGCACTTGTTGAATCAATCCTTTAGTACCAACATAGATAATTGCAATCTGTTTTTCAACCGGGTAAGGATCTCCTTCACGTTGCTTCAGAATTTCCACGTTTCGAGCACCTTTATCAAGTACAGATTTTGTAGCAGCATCTAGATCAGAACCAAACTTAGCGAAAGCTTCCAATTCACGGTACTGCGCTTGATCAAGCTTTAAAGTACCCGCGACCTTCTTCATTGATTTAATTTGTGCATTACCTCCTACTCGTGATACTGAAATACCAACGTTGATTGCAGGACGAATACCAGCGTTAAACAAGTCACTTTCCAAAAATATCTGACCATCTGTAATAGAAATCACATTTGTAGGAATGTATGCAGATACGTCACCAGCTTGTGTTTCGATAATTGGTAATGCTGTCAATGATCCTCCACCTTTAACAATTCCTTTCAATGATGCAGGTAAATCATTCATTTGGGAAGCAATCTTATCATCACCAATGATTTTTGCAGCTCTTTCCAATAATCTGGAGTGTAAGTAAAATACATCCCCTGGATATGCCTCACGACCTGGAGGGCGACGTAATAATAAAGATACTTCACGGTATGCAACGGCTTGTTTAGACAAATCATCATATACAATCAATGCCGGTCTTCCTGAATCTCGAAAGAACTCACCGATTGCTGCTCCTGTCATAGGTGCAAAAAACTGCATTGTTGCAGGATCAGAAGCATTTGATGCTACAATAACTGTATAAGCCATTGCACCTGCATCTTCTAATTTCTTGTATATCCCAGCTACTGTGGAACCTTTCTGTCCGATTGCTACATAGATACAGAATACAGGTTCTCCTCTATCGTAAAATTCTCTTTGGTTAATTATGGTATCGATTGCAACCGTAGACTTACCTGTTTGACGATCACCAATAATTAGCTCACGTTGTCCGCGACCAATTGGAATCATTGCATCAACGGCTTTAATACCGGTTTGTAGAGGCTCAGTTACTGGTTGTCTGAAGATAACCCCAGGAGCTTTTCTTTCAATAGGCATCTCATATAATTCTCCTGCAATTGGACCTTTACCGTCGATAGGTTGACCAAGAGTGTCTACAACCCTTCCAACCATTCCGTCGCCAACATGAACAGAAGCTATTCGTCCTAAACGTTTTACAGCATCTCCCTCCTTTACACCGGTTGAAGAACCCAAAAGTACAGCACCTACATTATCTTCTTCAAGATTCAAAGCAATGCCTTGCAATCCTCCATTGAATTCGATAAGTTCACCATACTGTACACCATTTAAACCATAGATTCGGGCAATACCATCACCTACTTGAAGCACGGTACCCACTTCTTGAAGTTCAGCTTCAGATCTGAAGCCGGACAACTGCTCTCTTAAAATTGCAGAAACTTCTGCTGGTTTTACATCTGCCATGTTTTTGTTATTTTTCGTCCTTGAGGACTATTTTGTTAAACGTTGTTTTAAATTATTCAATTGTCTTAGGATGGAAGCATCAAACTGCTTATCATCAATCCTAATAATAAATCCACCGATAATTTCAGGATTCACCTCCTCAACAATTTTTGGTGTTCCTTTCACGTTGGCTTCTATTTTCTTAATTATTTCTTTTCTTAAACTTTCGTCAAGTTTGGCAGCAGAAATTATCTTTACTGGAATGATACCTCTCAATTCATTAAGTTGAATCTCAAATGCATCTGCAATTTCTGTTAAAAGACCTTCTCTTCTGTTTTTAGTAATTAATTCAATAAACAAAAGTGATACGGTATTAAAGGAACCAAATAATAACTTGAAAATTTCAATTTTCTTTTGGGAATTTACTACTGGCGATTTTAATAATATTTGAAAATCAACAGTTTCTGTATTTACTTTTTTCAAATAATTCATATCAGCAGCAACATCATCAATTTTTTGCTGTTCTTGAGCAA
This sequence comes from Flavobacteriales bacterium, assembly GCA_947475275.1. Lineage (GTDB taxonomy): Bacteria > Bacteroidota > Bacteroidia > Flavobacteriales_D > Crocinitomicaceae > M0103. Next base: position 19,811 of record CANJNE010000037.1, read on the forward strand.
TATCGAGTAATGCCTTTGCGTATCTGACTGCTATTTTGTTTCCCTTCATCAGTAATGTAATTAGTTCAGACTAATATCACTAACCATCTTTGTCGCCAAAGCTTTTTGTTTCTCATCCGAAGACAATTCAGCTCGAACAATTTTTTCTGCAATTTCTAAAGACAACCCTGCAACCTGAGTTCTTAACTCAGCCATTGCAGCAGCTTTTTCAGCTTCGATTGTTTGACGGGCAACCACAAGAATTTTTTCAGCCTCTATTTTTGCATTGTTCTTAGAATCTTCAACCATTTTCAATGCGGTTTCTCTTGCATCTTTAACAATTGCATCACGCTCAATTTTCGCCTCTTTCAACAAATGCTCATTTTGACTTTGTAGCGCAACCATTTCAGCTTTTGTTTTTTCTGCCAAAGCTAATGCCTCCGAAATATTCTTTTCCCTTTCGTTAACCGCATTTAGGATTGGCTTCCAAATAAACTTGGTTAAAACAAACAATAAGCCGACAAAAACTATAGCCGTCCAAAATAATAAACCGTAATCAGGAACTATTAAATCCATATTCTTTTAATTATAAAATTTAAACACAAACAAGTATGGCAACCAACCGTTACCATACCTATTTAATTTAATTACTTCGCTGCTCCAAGAAGACCGATAACCACTCCGAAAAGTGCAACACCTTCAATTAACGCTGCTGCGATAATCATTGTTGTTGTTATTTTACCAGAAGCTTCAGGATTACGAGCGATTCCTTCTACCGCTTTACCACCGATTTGACCAATTCCTAAACCTGCGCCTAGAACTGCTAAACCTGCTCCGATTGCTGATATTCCGTAAATCATACTATTTGTGTTTATTAATTACTATTTAATTAGTGGTGTGCTTCTTCAACTGCTGCACCAATGAACATTGCTGACAACATGGCAAATAAATACGCTTGAAGAAACGCAACCAAAAGTTCCAAAACTGAAATAAACAAAGCCATCGGAACAGAAAGTGCACCCCAAGCCACGCTTTTATTTATAAAAATAATGGATACTAAAGCTAAAATGATAATGTGTCCTGCTGTGATGTTCGCAAACAAACGAATCATCAATGCAAATGGTTTAGTGAAAATCCCTATAAACTCAATTGGAATCATAATTGGCAACAAAGCTACTGGAACACCAGGGGTTGCGAATATATGTTTCCAGTAGTTTTTATTTGACGAGAACAATGTAACCAACAATGTACAAGTCGCCAGGAAAAAAGTAACACTAATATTTCCTGTTAGATTGGAGCCAATGAGTGGAACTGAGCCCAATAAATTAGCAATCAATATAAAGAAAAATATCGTTAAAAGGTAAGGTACATATTTTTGATATTTGTGTTCATCAATATTATCCTTAGCGATGTCATCTCTCACAAATAAAACCAAAGGCTCAATGAACTTTGCAATTCCTTTGGGAGCAACAGCAC
>CANJNE010000038.1 GCA_947475275.1 Flavobacteriales bacterium
CAGCCCAGATCCTACTTCGACCGACAAAGTATGCAGCGCAGCTAAACAACAAATAGTTTTTAAATAATAAGTTTTATCTTCGGCTTTGCTTCGCTGAAGCTACACGAAAGCAAGAGAAACGATCCCGATAACTATCGGGATGTGAAAAGTGGACCAATCACCTGCTTTCGGAACGTTAACGTGCATTTTAAAAGACAATGAAAAGATTAACATTCATAGTAACAATCCTAATGTTTATAACGAGTTGCAATAACTCGCATAACGACCAAACTATTGAAAATAGAAATGCAACTGATTCTATTATTGCTTCTCAAAAGAAAGACACATTAATTCAAACAGTTAAACAAAAAGATACAATAAAGTCAGATTCTCAAATCAAGACTGCTAAAAGAAATAAGAAGAATCAAAACAAGAATCAAAACAAGAATAAGGAGAAAAGTCCTCCTCTGCTGCGGTATTCAGATTTTCCTGATGACGAGAATTTCAATGGCAAGCCAATGACACAGCAAGAAGACATTCCAAAAAATATTCTTGAAAAGTACCCTGACACCCTATCAAAAATAGCAATAGCTCGTTATAAAGCCTTTGACATTTTTTTTCCAAAATCAATCGCGGACAACTTTGAAAAAGGAATATCAACTGAACACATATACTATCCGCAAAAATTAATTTTCAGGTTTGAATTATTTGAAAATGAAGTTTCTTTGGAACCATATATTGTTAAAGAAATAATAGTAAGGCGAAACCCAAATGGAGAACTTTATACAGAATAAAACCAAGCGCTATATGAATTATGTTTTAGGCGCCTGCACGCCAAACGCTATTCGTCATTTTACCGAACCACCTGCAGATAAAATTAGAAAAGAATATGAGAATATCACCAATTATAGAAGTTGTGGAATTGCTAAAAATTTACAAAAGTTCTAACGTAATGATTTTCGATGTAAGCAATAGTAAAAATGCAAAAGCCAACTACGAGACAGAACATATTGAAGGTGCATTTTTTGTTGACCTAAATACTCAATTAGCAGCTATTAAAAGTGACTTTTCAGACGGTGGACGCCACCCATTACCCAAAATAGAAACGTTTGCAAGAACTTTGACCGATTTAGGAATTTCAAAAGACAAGCATATTGTAATTTATGACGACAAAAACGGATCAAATGCTGCTGCAAGGTTTTGGTGGATGTTAAAATCAGTTGGACACGAAAATGTTCAAGTTTTAAACGGAGGAATACATCAGGCTAAAGAAAATCATTTTCCATTGAGTTCAAGGACAGAAATTATAAAGAGCGTTTCTGAACCTTATCAAATTGACAAATGGAAATTACCTACAATTGAAATTAATGATCTAGAAAGTGTATCGCAAAATCCGAATTATTTGTTAATTGATGTTAGGGACAAAGAACGATATGATGGAAAAATTGAACCAATAGATTTAATTGCAGGACATATTCCAGGAGCGGTAAATGTTCCATTTACAGAAAATTTAGATCAGAACGGATTATTCATTACACCAAATGAATTAAGAAATAAGTATAAGACGATATTTGGAAAAATTAAGGCTGAGAAGATTATAATTCATTGTGGTTCAGGAGTAACTGCTTGTCATACTTTATTAGCATTAGACTATGCTGATATGGAAATACCAAAATTATATGTTGGTTCGTGGAGTGAATGGAGCAGAAACAATAAAAGGATAGAAAAAACGAACGCATAAGTGCAAAACATTTAGGGGTTAGTTAAAAATATAAATCAACAAAAAAGCAAAATGAATATAACAATAATAGGAGCCTCGGCTGGAATAGGTTTAGAAGCAGTAAAAAGGGGATTAAACAGAAACCATTCAATAACAACCCTTTCTCGATCTGAAATTAAAATAGAAGAGGAAAAATCGTTAAATAAGATACTTGGTGATGCAACGAATAAAGCTGACCTATTAAAATCAATCCAAAATTCGGAAGCTATAATTGTAACATTGGGGACAAGTAAGAATATGAAAGCTACTACCCTTTTTTCAGATTTTGCAAAATTAATTGTGGATATACATAATGAGAACAAAATTGATATTCCAGTTATTTTTGTTACCGGTTTTGGTGCTGGAGAAAGTGAAAATTATGTTTCTTGGCTTGTAAAGCTATTTTTAAAATATTTTCTAAAAGACGTTTATGCTGACAAAACCAAAATGGAAGAAATTATCACTAATTCAGATCTGAATTGGACAGTTGTGAGACCAGGAAGGCTATTAGATAAAGAATTGACAGAAAAATACCGTATTGAAAACAAACTATATAAAGGAATTAATATAGGTGGTATTAACAGAGCAGACGTAGCGGACTTTTCAATAAAACAAGCAGAAAATCAAACTGAATTAAAAAAGTACATCGCAATATCTGAAAAATAGGAAAAAATAAAAGCCGAACGTGTAACAGCGCACAAGTGAAACCCGATAAGGTTATGCGATTAACCGCAGACGCTTAATAGCAATATGAAAATAACCAATGAATAAGCTCATAATCCTTTTGGTTTACTTAACACAAGCAATCAGCATATTTGCACAACCGGTTGAGGAGCCTATATTCAACAGCGACATTCCAATCCAAGATTATAACATTCAACTTAAACAATTGGCAGACAGCACTATGACTCGTGTTTTTGGTGAAATGGGATTTGCACAAAACTTCACAATGTCTTGTCTGCAAAATCCTTGTGAAAAAGGTTATCTGTATGCCAATACTTTGGTTTCAAATAATCCATGTTCATCCGAACCTCAAGATAGCTGTAAAGAAGCTATTATTTCATACAGCTTCGTAAAGAAAGATGTACCGCTTTCCATTAAAATGTTAATTACCATTAAAGAAAATGGAGAAATAGTGTATATAGAAAATAACCACTATGGCACTAAGGAAATCAGCATTGAAAAGCAAAATCTACTATCCATTTCTGAGATTCAAAAAATAATCACCAAGCGATTTCCAAAAGACAGTTTAGTCATTTTAACTGATAACAAAGCACTGGTATATGCTCATACGCCCATTAAGAAGCCGCAATCCAAAGATGTAGGGAATAAATTGAATAGAAATCCAGGATACAGATTAATAAAGGAAACCAGATCCGGGAAAAATTGGGAAAATGGTTTTATTTACACCACAGAAAGTCGCAACCCGAGAAAATCTAAAAGAATTTATCACTTTGATGCCGTTACAGGAAAACTTCTTTGTATTACAGAAATTTATAATGTTACAAATGGCAACCACGGCCATTAACATGGGTTTTGCGCAACGCGGGGATTTGTGGTTCTAAAAGTCATCAAGTTCCTGGAGATTTGCGTTCTGTTTGATACATTTCGGGTCCTTAAACTTACCAAGCGCCAAGCCCGAAAACGTTATGGGCAATTGCGGTAAGAAATTCTCCGATCGAAATTTCGGCAGACAAAAGCCTTTTCCTTTTTCAATAATTCACCAAGACTTTCACCTTTAACGAATAATAAATGCATGAAATTTTTAACTCATTTAAATACTTGTATAATAGCTCTCAATTAGAATAATTACCCTTTTTTATAAGTACAATATGACCGAAATCAACCCTTTTCATGACAACAGTCATTACCGAAGGAGGAAATCTAAGTTAAGTTTGAATTGTAATTATTTTAGAAAAAATAGGCTATGAAAATTTCAAAGAACTGTATTGACGCTTGTTTAGCGTGTTTGACGACTTGCGAAATTTGCATTACTGATTGCGTAGCAGCAGGTAACAAAGAATGTATTTTATTGTGTCGCGACTGTGCTGACATTTGTGCATTATGTGCACGTTTCGAGGCAAGAGGCTCTGAATTTACAGCAGGTTTACACGCTTTATGCGCTGAAATTTGCAAAGCTTGTTCGGTTGAGTGTGCAAAGCACGCTTTACATCATGCTTCTTGTAAAGAGTGTGCTGAAGCTTGTAAAAAATGTGCCGCAATTTGCGAAGAACTTGCAACTGCAAAGGCATAATTTAAAATAAGGGGAAAATTGCTTCCCTTATTTTTTAAACTTTTAAATTTCAATTCATATGAACTGGTTAAACAAACTTAATTGTAAGAATTGTTTAATGTCAATTTTTATTTGTCTCTTTAGCTGTTCAGTTGGGACTATCTAGACAGACAAATTATTTGCTAAATCTTCAAAAAACTTCTATTAAGGCATCTTCGATTCTGCTGTAGGTTCTCCTCTATTTGTAATTGCAAACTAAATTAGTTGCATTGTTACGGGGTAGTCAAAAAATCCTTTTCCTAACAATGGCAAAAGCGAAATCAGTGTAATATTTGATACCACTGTTAAAGGCATGATAGGCATCAAAAGCATGCTCATCATTTCAAATTCCAAAAACCAATAAGTCCTGCTTTAATTATAAGCAGTTGCAAAACCTAAATATATTTTTTCTTATAGATTCTTGTTACACTTTTATCCAACAATTTATTGGCATTCTCGCAATAACTTTTAAAGAACATTTTACTTTAGAGATTTTAGATGGGTGAAAAATCAACTTTTCTGTTTTCAAAACAGTCTTTTTATTTAGAAAACATTTTTTTGTATTAACATTACATATTTATGAGAAAACTTTAAATGCCATGATAGCGACAAAATTAACCTGGAAAGACGATTTGGAACAATCCTCCGCAAGATACCATACCTATGGCGCTTGGATTGCGATTATTTTTGATCCTGTTTTTGGAATTACCGACTATCTCAATATTCCTCATGCCTTTAAACAAATCATGTCGTTGCGGATAGGCGTTGCATTAATAACAGCATTTGCATTGTTGGCACACAAGCATAAGTATATTAATTCCAAAATGCTGATTTTCATTCCTTTTATACTCATTTCCTTCCAAAATGCTTACACCTATAGTGTTATCAAAGTTGATGACTTTACAGGACATTCGTTGAACTACTTAGCCTTATTCATAGGAGCAGGTATGTTTGTTTTATGGAATTGGTATTACTCTTTGGCAATCATCTTGCCTTCAATTTTAGCTACAGGCTATTTTTTTCAAATGAATCACCATTTGAATATGCAAGAAGCACTGATAAATGGCGGTCTCTTGTTAATAGTGGTAGCTGTTTTTATGTTCATACTTATCGAAACGCGATATAGACTAACGATTTCCGTGATAAAATTCAAGTTAGCGCTGATGGAAGCAAATGATGCCTTAGGAGATGAAAAAGCGCAATCAGACAAACTTCTCCGCAATATCTTGCCTGATGAGGTAGCTGATGAGCTTAAAGTAACAGGGAGAGCAAGTGCAAAACACTACCAAAAAGTTTCGGTGTTATTCACAGATTTCAAAGGGTTTACGGCCAGAAGTGCAGGCATGGCTCCCGAAGAAGTGATCGAAGAATTGAACAAATGTTTCTCCGCTTTTGATGCCATTGTCGAAAAATACAATCTTGAAAAAATCAAAACAATTGGTGACGCATTCATGTGTGCAGGCGGCTTACCTATAGCCAATGAAACCAACCCTGTAGATGCGGTTCGGGCTGGCTTGGCTATCCAAGAATATATGACTACCTACAAGAACGAATGTATCGCCAAAGGTGAACCCTACTATGAATGTAGGCTTGGTATCAATACTGGCGAGGTAGTAGCGGGAGTGGTCGGTACTAAAAAATTCGCATACGACATCTGGGGCGACACGGTGAATACCGCTAGCAGGGCCGAAAGTACAGGCGCATTAGGCAAAGTAAATATTACTGAAACAACCTACGAATTGGTTAAGGACGTATTCAAATGCGAATATCGTGGTGACATCGAGGTCAAAGGTAAAGGACAAATGAAAATGTATTTTGTGTTGGAGTAAAAACGGACAATAACATAGGGTGTTAAGCGTGTATTTTAGATCTAATCTTCAAGAACAATAAAAATGAATTTTTAACTGAATGCTTCGCTAACCCACCTTGCCCAAGAGCTCGAAACCTTAAGAATCACTGGCAATATGCAAATATTTCTTTATCTGTTAGTTGCACTTACTTTTCACTTCAACTGCATTGGTCAGACGACAGGCAACAATTATTATAGCCAGAAATTGGAGAATGAATTGTGGAGAGCATTGGCAGATAGCGGAAAGTACAATGACGCAATTAATATTTTATTAGACAGTTTAAATACCAATAAGCATAAAAATAACCACGGAACATATTGGCATGTTGGACAACTTTATGCTTGCAACAATGAATATGCTTTTGCTTTAAAATACATAAAGAAATCAACAAGTTTTTTCGACAAACTCTTTGACAGAGAATGGAGATTATATTATAAGGGCACGATTGCATTTCTGAAAAAAGACAAAGAGAAACTAAAAATATATAACTACAAGTTGTGGAATAAGCATTCAGACTATTATTATTTCAATGCGTGTAAATTAAATGCACTTTACGACAATTTTGATAAGCCCTACCTTGTTGCTTATAATATAACTTGTAAATAATATTAAATTTACTAAAAAAGGCTTACTTTCAGAGTAGTATCGAGGCTTTTGTTATGTTTATTTCTATTATTGAATTTTGTTTTATTTTGACAGAAAACAGACTCAATTTGGTGTCAAACCGAATAGTAAGACTTAAATATAATTGATGACATGCAGAGATTAATTTTGTTTTCTATTTCATTCTTATTCCTACCATTACTCTTCTCACAGCGTGACAGTTCATCTTGGCATTTAAGTGGGCAGTCTATCGACCAATCAGTAAAGGCTTTTTTTATTACGGGTAGAAATATTTCCTGTCCAAATGTTTTGATTTATAAAAAAGATCAAATTTGGGACACACTTTACTTGTGCACATACGCTTCAATGCTTCCTTACTTCAAAGACTCTTGCACTGTTGAATCTATTCAAATGGATGGAGAAGGTTTAAATGAAATAGTATTATCTTGGGATTATCAGCGCATTTATAAGAATGCCCAAATAAATTATACCTTTTATATGATTTGGGACCTTGATACTGAAAAAAGAATATTTTATATGACGCCTTATTATCATCGTATGTCGGAAGATCATGTATACTCAATTGACATAGATGGCAAAATTCTAGACACAACAAGTACTTTGGACAGTTGTATCTACAAGAGTGATTTCAAGATAGATCCAAACGGACAGATTCTCAATTTGAATATAACTCAAACTGGTGAATGTCCAGATGATGGATGCTGGAAAAAATTTGAAGGAGTATACTTTTACGAGAACAAAAAACTACAATGGAAAAAAATGGAATAACAAGGACTAAAAATGACTTTTCTTCAGGGAGGTTGACTTTCATAATTTGGCCATTTAAGTTTGGTTTATAAGTTCGCTCATGGCAAGAAGTGAACTGCCAATTATCCTCGATTTCACAAAGTCTCAAAACATTACGGGAAAATGGTAAATAGCTGTACATGACAAATTAAAAGAATGAAAAATGTATTAATGATACCTCTTGGCTGCTTGACAATTTGGGCTTTTTCTAAACAGTCAGTGCAATTTTCAGATACAGAAGTAAAATCTGTAGTCATAGACAATTTAATTTCACAGACAGATACAAATAGAATACAGATAAATGCGAATTTCCCATTTGGATGTAATGATCTGACAAAATTTATTTATCCAAAATATTGGAAAGGAGACATAGAAAATTATGGTCATCTAAAAGAACCTAACAACCAGGATTTTGATAATATCGAACAGTGTTTTAATGAGATAAACTTGGCTAAAACAATAGCGTCACCAAGACCCGAAAGCTTTGATTTAATTGAAATTGGTGACAACTTTAAGAACGCAAATAACTTAGATACATCCATGCAAAAGTCAATTGACAGCTGCAGGTATCGTTTGCCTAACATTGGCATCTACGAATGTTATTATTCATATGCACATTATGGAAATTTATTACTTCTTGACACAAATACGAACAGGGGAAAACTTTTAAACATTTATGCTAACGACTTAGGTGACGATGCTCAAACCAACTTGCGTTATTTTTATATAGAAAAAAATGTCATCAATATTTATGAAGCATACTATTATGATGACGGCTGTAGCTTGCACGAAGCGTTTAAAATTGTTGTGAAAACAGATGGGGAAATTATAATCCATCAAATAAAGAATTAATAAGGTTAGAAGAAACCCCCTAGTTTAATAACCCATTAATAAAAAGCGGAGTGTTCGTATCGCACATTTTCCATTCGTATTCCCAAGACAGTTTTATGGTTAAACAAATCTTTGTTTTTCAATTAAATTATTGAGCCGCGGAAGTCAACAGTTATAGCAAATTTAAAAGTATCGAGTTTTAATCTCTTCGACAAGTAATCAATTGTTAATTCGAAAAAGTAAATTAAAACTACCCGATTAAAATATTTTTTAGTTGCACACAACAATATTTAATTCTGTCCATAATTGAAAAATTAATACATTTAACGCGCAGATTATGTCATATGAAACATTTTTGTCTATCCTTTTTTCTGATCTTTTCATTGCTTTGCAATGCCCAAGTAGAAGATAGCATAACCAATAAAAACCTACGTTTAATCCATAACAACCATTTCGGATTCAGTATGGGAGGCCCAGGATTTCTTGGCTACTATTATGAACATTATTTCAATCAAAACTGGAGCGTTGAAGTAGGTCTAGGGTCAGTGTTGATTTTAACCGGTGCCTATGCAGAAGGGCGTTATTACTTAGGTAGGAAAGACAATCCTCAAAAAGTCACTCCATATGTCGGAATAGGTGGCGGCGCTGCCTTGATTTTGGGCTTTGACGACTATTATGGTACACCAACATTTTACGCTCCTCTTGGTTTGCAAATCTTTAGCAAACGGGGCTTCGCTTTTTCGTTTGAAGCAGCATACTTTCGATTCGACGGAGAAGGATTTCCAATGGGCGCGTTAAAATTTCGACTAATGAAAAAAAATAAAAAAGCGCCGAAAGCAACAAGGTGATGCTTCAGACGCTTTCAATTTTTATTATCAATGTAATTTATCTCTTCGAAATTTCTACGAAATCTCTTGGTGTAGCACCTGTATAGATTTGTCTTGGACGACCAATAGGTTCTTTATTTTCAGTCATTTCTTTCCATTGAGCAATCCATCCCGGAAGTCTACCTAAAGCAAACATAACCGTAAACATTTCAGTAGGAATGCCCAGAGCCTTATAAATAATTCCTGAGTAGAAATCCACATTTGGATAAAGATTTCTTGCTTTAAAGTATTCATCCTCCAAAGCAACTCTTTCTAATTTCTTAGCAATTTCCAACATTGGGTCATTTATACCAAGTTTACCAAGAATATCGTCACAAGCTTTCTTGATAATTTTAGCTCGTGGATCAAAGTTTTTATAAACCCTATGTCCAAAGCCCATAAGACGGAAAGGATCTTCCTTGTCTTTTGCTTTAGCTACCCACTTGTCGACATCTCCACCATCGATGTGGATTTTCTCGAGCATTTCAATTACTTCTTGATTTGCGCCACCATGAAGAGGTCCCCAAAGAGCGGAAATACCGGATGAAATAGTTGCATATAAATTTGCTTGAGATGAACCAACAATTCTAACCGTAGACGTAGAACAGTTTTGCTCATGATCAGCATGAAGTATTAATAATTTATTCAATGCATCTACGATAACTGGATCTACATGATAATCTTCGGTTGGCATTGCAAACATCATGTGCAAGAAATTTTTACAATAATCGTAATCATTCTTTGGATACATGAAAGGATGACGCATTGCATTTTTGTAGGACCAAGCCGCCAATGTCGGTAACTTCGCCAACAAACGATGAATGGTTAAGTCTTTCGCCTCAGCACTTCGATTTGGATCAAGGGATTCAGGATAGAAAGTTGAAAGTGAACAAATCATTGATGAAAGAACTCCCATTGGGTGTGCCTTCGCAGGATAAGCTTCAAAAAACTGTTTCATGTCTTCATGAACTAATGTGTGTTTTTTGATGCTCGTATTGAATTTATCTAATTGCTCTTGAGTAGGTAATTCGCCATAAATTAAAAGGTAAGCGACTTCCAAGAAAGTTGCTTTCTCAGCCAGTTGCTCGATAGGATATCCTCTGTAGTGCAAAATTCCTTCTTCCCCATCTAGAAATGTAATAGCACTTTTTGTTGCGCCTGTATTTTTATACCCCGTATCAAGTGTTATATATCCAGTCGTATCTCTCAACTTACTAATGTCGATAGCTTTCTCATTTTCTGTACCTACAACAACAGGAAATTCATATATTTTACCTCCCAATTCTATTTTCGCAACTTCACTCATTTTGTTATTCTATTTTAAATCGACCCTAATTTAAGCAAACTATTTATTTAATTGACAAATACATCAATAAACTTGTATTAAAACATTTCATTTTTACAAATGTTCCAACGTGTAATTAAGTAACATGTTGAATAAATGATTCCTTGTGTTACCTCCATATATACCATGATTTCTATCCGGATAAATAAACAAATCAAATTGTTTATTTGCTTTGACCAACGCATTAACCATTTCCATTGTATTTTGATAATGCACATTATCGTCTGCTGAACCATGAATCAAAAGGTAATTTCCTTTTAGTTTACTGACAAAATTTATAGGAGAATTCTGTTCATATCCTTCTTCATTTTCTTGAGGCGTGCGCATAAATCGCTCAGTATAAATATTGTCGTAGTATTTCCAGTTCGTTACGGGGGCTACTGCTATTCCTGTTTTGAATACATCAGCACCCTTGGTAATTGCAAGAGATGCCATGAATCCACCGTAGCTCCATCCTTGTATGCCAATTCTCGAATCATCAACGTAGTCATAGGTCTGTAATTCTTTGCCAACATTTATAATATCTTCAGTTTCGAGTTTGCCTAGATTTAAATAAGTCGACTTTTTAAAATCCGCACCTCTGTACATTGTCCCTCTTGGATCTACTGAAACCACAATGTATCCCTTTTGTGCAAGCAATTGATGATACATGTAATCCATACCATCCCACTGATCGGACACTTCATTATGTCCAGGACCTCCGTATACTGTCATGTAAACCGGATATTTTTTAGTTGGATCAAAATTAGCTGGCTTTATCATCCAACCATTAAGCAGCGTACCATTTGAATTGAACTCGACAAATTCTTTTTGAGATAAATGATATTTAGAGAGCCTTTCATTAAGAGCACTGTTATCTTCAAATACACTTATTTCTTCACCTTGATTATCGCACAAACTATAAACAGGGGGTGTATTTGCTGTAGAATATGTTTTCACGAAATACTTCATTCCAGTAGTAAATTCAGCTTCATTATATCCACTCTCAATGCTTAAAGACCGCTTATTTTGTCCGTTAAGGTCAATTTTGTAAATCCCTTTAGAAATTGGACTATATTCCGCCGAAGTAAAATATACTATTTGCGCTTCCTCATCAATGCCAAGACATTCGATAACATCCCAATTACCAGTAGTTACAGCAGTTTGTTGCCCATCAAAGGTAAGTTGATAAATATGGTTAAATCCATTTACTTCACTTGTTCTCAAGATACTTTTACCATCTTTAAGGAGCAAAAGATTATCATCTATTTCAACATACGTTGCACTTTTTTCCTCAAAAAATTGTTTGGTCGTTACTTTCTTGGTTGTTGCATCTAACAAGAAATATTTCAACTCGTTTTGATGTCTGTTTAAAGTTTGAATAATCAATTTATTAGCGTAATCAGACCATTTCAACCTTGGAATATATTCATAAGTTCCTAAATCTATCGGCTTTATTTTTCCATTTGCAACATTCAAAAGATGAGCAGTTACAACACTATTCACTTCACCTGCTTTTGGATATTTAAATGTGTAAGTATTAGGATAAAGGTCTCCCTCATAGTAAGCCATGTCAAATTCAGGAACCTCTTTTTCATCAAATTTCAAAAATGCAATGTATTTACTGTCTGGCGACCAATCGTAAGCCTTGGTAATTGAAAATTCTTCCTCATAAACCCAATCAGTAGAACCATTTATCACCTTATTTCGTTTTCCGTCTTGGGTCAGTTTTACGATTTTTCCAGATTCTAGGTTTTTTACAAAAATGTCATTTTTATATATGTACGACACCATTTTTCCATTTGGTGAATATTCTGCAAGCATTTGAGGACTGTGATCCAGATCTAAAGGTTCAAGTTCTTTTGTTTTTAAATTGAAGGTAAAATAATCTGCCGTAAAACTTCTACGATAGATGGATTCGGTATTGCTAGTTAACAATAATAGTGATTCATCATTATTAAATTCATAGTCGTCAACTAATATGCTCACTCCATCATAAATCAGTTCGTTTGCACCTACCAATACTTCAGTAGTTGCATCTAAAATTGATTTTTTAACTATGGCATTTCCATTCAAGTCCTCGATTTCTGAATAGTGTATGCCATCATTCATTGAGCGAAAACCATTTACGGAAGCAGGATAAAACTCATAATTCTTCCAGATCTTCTCTACGGTTAGTTCCTGAGCAAGAATTAAGGCATTCGAAATTGTAAAAAGTATAAATAATAACAAGCAACGTTTCAACATAATTTTAATTTTAGATTCCGAAAATATTAAATTGTTGGAAATACGAGATAAAAAGGTTCAAAACCTTTCTTTTTTGTTAACAATTTAATAAACCAATTTCTTCGAAAATCTATTAATTTTGCGTCGAGCTTTCGTAAGACATCCTTGAAGTCAGATATGACCGAAACCTTACGCAGTTAATGAACATTATATAATAATGAATCAAAAGTTGAAAGTTTGCATTCAAATGGGATATGCAAGTAAACAACTTCAAAATCTTTCAATCCAACGTATAGCTTTCTATTACGTTAGTAAATTGTCTTTTCTTAATTCAAACTAAAAACGTGCAATAATGAAAAAATTAGTACTTGCTTTTTCTTTGTTTTCGGTAATCACTTCAAGTGCACAAACCGATTGTTCTGATTTATTTATTTCAGAATATGTTGAAGGATGGTCCAATAATAAAGCCTTGGAAATCTACAATCCTACAGCTAATCCAGTTAATTTATCGGGCTATTTCGTTGCGAGATATTCAAATGGTTCAACCACAGCAACTGTTGCCAATGCAGTTCAACTTTCTGGAACTGTGCAACCTTATGATGTTTATGTAGCAGTTTTGGAAAAGTTAGATCCGAATGGAACTGGGCAAGAAGCTCCAGTATGGGATTCTTTGCAAGGAAGGGCTGATGGCTTTTACTGTCCTGTTTATAATACATCCAACGCTTTCTATTGGAATGGCAATGACGCTGTGATGCTAGCCAAAGGAACACTTACAACAAACGGAACGGATAATGTAACCACAGCTTCTGGTTTCGCAATTGTTGACATTTTTGGTAAAATTGGAGAAAATCCTGCAAACGAAAGCGGCATTTCATCTAATAACGACGGCGCATGGTCTTCCGGATTTCCATACAGTACAGGTTTGGGTGTTCAATTGACCAAAGATCATTCATTACTAAGAAAATCAACCATTAAAAAAGGTGTTAAAACTCAAGTTTCTTTCTTTGATCCGCTTCTGGAATGGGATTCAATACCTGCAGTAATCGTTCGTTTAGATGCTAATGGGGACACCTTGTTCGGTACAAGTGGAAATCCTATTTTAGATGGCAACTGGTCTTCGCTAGGAGAACACACATGTACTTGCGATCCATCTGCATCTGCCGAAGAAATCGGTTCAATTGAAGAATTATTGATTTATCCAAATCCAACTTCCGGAATAATCAATTTCAAAGGAACGAATGCAATTACCGAAATTGAAATCTACAATGCCTTAGGACAAAAAGTAGTGAATTTGAAAAATAACAATAGTTCACAGTTTTCGCTTGATTTAGGTTCAGACAAAGGAGTCTACATTTTAAAAATCACCTTGAACTCAGGATCACAAATAACAAAACGCATAGTAGTTAAATAAAAGTTCCTCACGCAATTAGATATTTTAAATGAGAGCCTTACTCGTTTGTTCGTTTTGTATTTTGTTCCAAATTTCATGGTCGCAAAGTGGAAATTTATCTGGGATAATAACTGATAATATTACCCGCCAACCTGTTATTGGAGCCAAAGTAACGCTTAACCCTACCCTTAGAGCAATTTCTAATAACCAAGGGGAATATTCGATTCAAAATGTTCCTTATGGAGAATATACCATAACTGTGGCCATGTTGTCGTTTGACACCATGAAAATGCAAGTTAATGTTGATGAAAAAAGCGAAGTTTTCAATGTTGCCATAGGTGGAAGCCAGGAGTTAGAAGAAGTCAAAGTTATTGGAAACATTGTCGGAGACCGTAAAACACCTGTAGCGGTGACACGCATCAGTGCTCAAAAAATAACTGAGGAATTGGGTTCTCGTGATTTACCAATGATTTTGAATGGTACTCCAGGTGTATATGCTACTCAAACAGGAGGTGGTGATGGAGATGCACGAATTAATGTTCGTGGTTTTGATCAGCGCAACGTGGGTGTAATGATTGACGGAGTTCCTGTAAATGACATGGAAAACGGTTGGGTATACTGGTCGAACTGGTTTGGTTTAGATGCAATTACATCAACAATGCAGGTCCAGCGAGGATTAGGAGCAACAAAAGTAGCCATGCCTTCCATTGGAGGAACAATTAATCTTTTAACACAAGGTGTAGGAAACAAAAAAGGTTTTTCATTCAAACAAGAATACGGGACAGGTCAATTATTAAGATCAACATTCGCCTATAATTCAGGAATGTCTTCAGAAGGATGGGGATTGACTGTTTCTGGTTCTTACAAACAAGCTGAAGGATGGGTTGATGGAACGCAAAGCCAAGGTTTTTTTGGATACATGAAAATCCAGAAAAAAATTAACAAGCATCTTGTTTCTTTATCAGCATTTGCTGCACCTCAGCAGCATGGACAGCGGTCTTTTAATCAAGCCATTCAATACTGGGATTCAAATGAAGCAAACCAAATTGGAGTGACCTTGGATTCGAGCACCGTTTTCTTTAATCAAGGGGTACGTTTCAATCAACATTGGGGATACCGAACAGTAAACGGTGAACGCGTTGTTCAAAACGAACGGTTAAATTATTACAATAAACCTCAAATCACACTTAAGGATTTTTGGAAATTGAATGATAAATTCTCCATTTCTAATATTGCATACGTTTCAATTGGTAGAGGTGGCGGAACAAGATTATCCAATTCTTCCGTATTAAGAGATTCATTAGGACAAGTAGACTGGGATGGAATCATCCAATCGAATCAAGTAAATTCTCTTTTTGGAACACCAAACATTGACCCGCTTTACAGTCCTGACCTCATCAAATCTTCTCAAGTATTATTGGCTAGTGTAAACAACCACTTTTGGGCAGGTTATTTGGGTCAGTTCAACTATGAACATTCAGATGAATGGACTTTTTCTGGTGGCTTGGATTACAGGTATTATCAAGGGGGACATTATCAAGAAATTAAAGACTTACTCGGTGGTGATTATTATATCGAAACTTCAAATCAGAATTCCATCAATCCTATGAAAGTTGTTGGGGATAAAATTGCAATGAATCCTTTCAATAACCATAGAGATGGTTTGGTAAATTGGGTTGGTGCTTTTGGTCAAGCTGAATATAGCGGGAGTCGATGGACAGGTTTTGTAAATCTCTCTTTTATTTACAACGGATACAAAGGAATCGACTATTTCCAAAAACGCCAATTGGATCTTGGAGATACAGTGCTTTACATTGGAAATGAAGCCGTGGAATACAATGGTAAAATTTACAATACGACATCAGAAGGACTTGAATACAATAACACGGGTTGGAAATATTTGCCAGGTATGACATTCAAATCTGGTGGAAGTTATGCTTTAACAGAATTTTCAACGGCTTTTATGAATATTGGTTATTTGTCCAGAACACCTCAATTTAGTAACGTTATAGACAACAATACAAATAAATTTTTTGACCTCATTCTTAATGAAAAAGTATATGCTATCGAAGGTGGATACAGTTTCGCAAATGACCGTTTTGGAGTTAACGTTAATGGATATTATACAATTTGGCAAAACAAACCATTCCCATTTGGGGTAGCTGTTCCAGATCCAAACGATCCTACTGAATTCATTAGAATCAATATCAATGGAATGGATGCACGTCACATGGGCGGTGAAATCGATGTAGCATACCAAATTAGCAAAAAATGGTCTTCAGAATTGATGTTCTCTATCGGTGATTGGATTTGGACATCAGAAGACAGTGTTTTTGTTGAACAATACGATAATTTCAAATTCACATTTGATGCCGCAGGTGTTCATGTAGGTGATGCAGCACAAACGGCTATTTCAGCTGCGATTCGTTATGAGCCTACAAAATCTTTATATTTCAAATTACAATACCAGTTCTTTGATCGCTATTATGCACAGTTTTCGCCGTTTGATCTTCAAGGTGCTAACGGTGGACGCGATTCATGGAAACTGCCATCTTATTACTTGTTAAATCTATTCGCAGGTTATAGAATTGATTTGGATAAATTCGATATCATCTGTTCAGGGAATATCAGCAATTTGTCAGACCTTGGATCTCTATTCAATTCGAATGCGCTTAGGAATAATTTTATTTCTGACGCTACAGATAATCAAAATGATATTTACAACAATTTCGATGCACAATCGGCAACAGTAATGTTTGGCCAAGGATTTAGATTCAATGTGTCTCTCGGAATTCAATTTTAATTAATCAAATACATGAAAAAAATCTTTTTTATTGGTGCATTTCTAATAGGATCATCCTTTTCTAATGCGCAAACAATTGCGGCAGCAAGAGCTATGGGTATTGGCCAAACGGTTACTATTCGCGGGGTAATTACCAATGGTTCGGAATTGGGAAGCATTAGATATGTTCAAGATGAAACTGGAGCACTTCCAATATATGGGACAGGATTAAATTCTCTTTTACGAGGTGACTCTGTAACTGCTACCGGTCCTTTATTTGACTTTAGTGGCCTTTTGGAAATTTCTCCTGTTGGAACATTTATCGATCACGGTGTAGCTCCTGGTGGGCTGCCTATCCCACTAAATATTCCTCTTACAGCTGCGAATGAGTCTCTCGAAGCACAATTGATTCGTGTTGACAATGTTACCTTTGTTCAAACAGGAACTTTTGCTACTGGAAATAGCACTGTGCAAATAACCGACGGAACAAACACCTTAGATGTTCGAATCAATGGAAGCACCAATATTGATGGTACAGCAATTCCTTCAGGTCCAGTTTCAATTGTTGCTCTAGTTGGGCAGTTCAATGCAAACTACCAATTAATTCCACGTGATTTGAATGATATTTTTCCTTACGTTGCGCCACAAAAAGAAATTAATGTGAAGGTTTCCAATAATACAGTTCTATCAAATACAACCTATACCATTGGAAATGCTTCAACAGCTCAAGTAACGATTCAAAATCTTGGTGTTGGATCTTTATCTGTTTCTGGCGCCACAATTACTGGAACAAATGCAGGTGATTTCTCTATAACAATTGCACCAGTTGCTATTGCAGGAAATGGTTCTCAAAACTATACGCTAAATTTCAACCCAACGGGAACGGGTACTAGAACCGCCGTATTGAATATTGCATCTGATGATGCTGATGAAAATCCTTACATTATCAACCTTTTGGGAGTTGGAACTGACAATTTAGCAACCCAACCAACTACAAATCCAACAGGTTTGACTTTTCCTTTAGTGAAAGCATACACAATCGGTGGGCAATACAATGCAGGAACGAATGCTGAAAACTATTTGGTACTTTGGAAGAACGGAAGCCCTTTAACTGGTGTTCCAATTGACGGTGAAACCTACAAAAGAGGTGATGTTGTAGGTGATGCTCGTGTTGCATATGTAGGTCCTGGGATGTCCTTCACGCCACGTGGTATCATTGCCAACCAAACCTATTATTTCGCAGTATACGCATTCAACGGACCAGCTGGATTTGAGAACTATTTGACAACAAATCCTGCAACTGGAACAGTTACCAGCCAAGGAGAACAAATTGCAAATTACTACAACGGTATTAATGTATCATCAAACGCCCTTTTATCCGATTTATCTGCATTGATCAACCCACATACTGTAATTTCCTATTTCAATTATAAGTCTACCATGATGAACCAATTCGAATTGCGTGATACAACAAATGGTCAATCTTTCGTAACTTGTGTCTATTCAGGTGAAAAGAAGACTTTCAATGATCCTTTCGATTGGACAGCACTTGGATATTCTAGAGAACATACCTATTCCCATTCTTGGATGCCAACCTTTCCAGCAGATAATCCAGAAAAACCTGAATATAACGATCAGCACAACTTGTATCCAACGAATTTGCAGCAAGCCAATACACCAAGAAGTAATTTGCCTTTGGAAGAAATAACAGGATCAACTGTATTTAACTATCTTGAAGGAAGTGTAGGATATAACGTAAATAATCAATTGGTATATGAGCCAAGAGCGCAACAAAAAGGAAATGCAGCACGAGCAATTTTCTACATGGCGACTTGTTACAACGGTGTGAGTGGAAACAACTGGGCTATTCCTTCCAATCAAAGTCAAGAGTCTCTAAAGAATTGGCATTACAATGACTTGCCAGATAATTACGAAATTGCAAGAAACGAATACATCTATAGTTTACAAGGAAATAGAAATCCATATGTAGATTCTGTTCAGTTTGCATGTTATGTAGATTTTTCAAACATGACATATATTACCGATGCTCCTTGCTCAGTTGGTTTAGACGAACAATTGAATGCCAATTTGGTTGTGTTTCCTGTTCCTTCAAATGACAAAATCTATGTACAAGTTAACAGTTTGAATATTGAGAACTTAATCCTTGTAGATCAGGCAGGTAGAACGGTAGAAAAAATCGAAAATGTTTCAGTTCCCGTTATTGAGTTGAATGCTAAAAAGTACCAATCAGGTTCTTACATATTGATTGTTGAAACGAATCTTGGCCAAGTACAGCGTAAAGTTGTAATTGAATAATGCTAAAATACATTTATATATTCATCATTGGAGCAGGTCTTTTGGCCTGCTCTTCTGTTAAAACAGCATTTGTAACAGAGCAGAATGTTCAAATCGATTCAACCTTAATTGGAAATTCGCAAATTGACAGCATCATTCTTCCCTACAGAGATTCGTTAGCAAAAGAAATGGGTGAAATTGTTGCAACAAGCTTATACGATTATACAGTAGCCCGTCCCAGTTCTGTCTTAGGCAACTGGGTTGCTGATGCGATTTTTGTAAATCAAACTAAAAATGTTAGGTTGTCAATTCCTATTTTTTGTCTATTGAATACAGGAGGCATACGCTCTACCATCAATAAAGGCGAAGTTACATTAGGCGATTTATACAAATTGATGCCTTTCGATAATGAAGTGGTTTGGGTAAAATTGGCCGCTGATCAACTTTCTTTGATTGAAACCTATTTGCGTGCATCAGGGGGAGAACCCATTGCAAATGCAACTATTTCCGATGGAAAGTTAAACTTGAATGGCTGGACTGACAAAACAACTGAATTTTGGGTAATTACTTCTGATTACCTCAAAAATGGAGGAGACAAAATGAGCTTTTTTGCAAATCCACTCGAGGTCAATGCAACAGGAAAATTAATGCGCGATGTGCTCATCGAAGAAGCGCGATTTCAAGGAACTTTAACAATAGATTCAACACTTCGTATTCAGTTTTGATATGAAAAGAAGGGACTTTGTCAGAAAATCACTTTTAGTAACGGGAAGTCTAGCGCTTGCACCGAAGATAATTGGAAGGGAATTGGTGAAAGCAAAACCCAAATTGACCATTCTTCACACCAACGACACCCATTCAAACGTAGAACCCTTTCCTCTAAATCATGCAAAATTCCCTGGAATGGGAGGCGTTTCGAAGCGATATACTTTAATTGAACAGATTCGATCGGAAGAAGAGCATGTTCTTTTATTGGACGCTGGAGATATCTTTCAAGGCACCCCCTATTTCAATAAATATGGTGGTGAATTGGAAATGAAACTGATGTCATATTTGAAATACGATGCCGCAACAATGGGCAATCATGACTTTGATGCTGGTCTGGATGGTTTTCTCAAGGCGCATCAACATGCCAATTTCCCTTTTTTATGTGCCAATTACGACTTTACAAATACAGTTTTAAATGGTATTACCCAATCCAATGTGATTTATGATAAAGGGCAAATAAAAGTAGGGATTTTTGGAATCGGCGTTGAACTTAAAGGATTGGTACCCGATGAAAAGTTTGGAAATACTGTTTATTTGGATCCAATTGTAGTGGCAAATGAGCAAGCTTCAATATTGAAAAAACAAGGATGTGATCTTGTGATTTGTCTTTCCCATTTGGGCTTCGAACATGCTGAAGGCATAGTTTCTGATCGCGTTTTGGCAAAAAACACAAATGGAATACATATCATCTTGGGCGGACATACCCATACGTTTTTAGAAGATCCTGTAACTGAAACCAATTTGGAAGGTGAAGAAGTTATTATCAATCAAGTAGGTTGGGGTGGTGTGCGACTGGGAAGACTGGATATCCAATGGGATGGTAAAATGAGTGCAAAAAAAACCAATCTTGAGGTGAGTTAAAGTTTTTGATACAAAAGCGGAAATCACCTAATATGACTTATTAATGCATTCATTAGCCATTTCAAAATATGGTAAAACGATATTTGATTCTTATCTACCGAAATTCGTAATTTTATTAAAAATACAACAGCAAGATTTCATTAAAATGATAATTATCAATTTGTTAACACTGAATTCTATTTTTTCATTTACATTTGATTAAACTAAAATTACAAATATGAATAAAATAATATTTCTAACGAGCCTTACGCTTATTATGCAAAGTAAAGCGAACGCGCAAAAAGTTGAAACTGTTGTACCAGACAAGGTTCAGATAGCATTTAAAGAAAAATTTCCAGAAGCAAAAAAGATTGCTTGGGAGCAAGAAAGTGATAATGAATGGGAGGGTCAATTTAAAAAGAAAGGTGTTGAATATTCTGCAAATTTTAATTCGGATGGTGAATGGATTGAATCAGAACACGAAATAAAAACGAGTGAAATTCCAAGCATTGTAAA
>CANJNE010000039.1 GCA_947475275.1 Flavobacteriales bacterium
AGAAGAAATAGATATTTTATTTATAACTTTTGATTTTAATTATCACAAACCTTTGAAATCACCAATCTTTCACCTTCCTTGTAATATCCCTCTTCAACGCAAAAGTTTCCACCCGTTGGGGAGTCGTAATCATCAAAACCAGTGCTTTCGATGAAAAATCCGTTCAAAATACCATTCGAGTATTGCTGTTTTGTTTGAATATCACCACTAGGATAGTAAAAGACGCTTTCTCCATTCAAAATACCGTTTATAAACTGTTGTTTAGCTTGTGTTTTGCCATCTGGATAATATGCCACGTTTTCACCGTTCGGTATGCCTTCAATAAAGTTGCAAGACAACTGTAACGAACCATCGATTTTATATTCTTTCAAAGTGGTAAGTTTCCCATGATCAAAACTGTACTCACCTAATAATCTGCCATCAGCGTCCATATCATGGCAAATACCTGTGAATAAACTATCGTTCAAAAATGCATCTTCTGTAATAGCTGCACCAATTCCGATAGGCGTCCACACATAATGATCGCCACAACCGGTGGTAGCATATTTACATCTAACTATCATTGCATGGCTATCGTCAAATTCCCAAAAGAAATTGTTGCCACAGCCAATTTTGATGTTTTCAACTAAAATCTGAGCTTTTAAATTTGCGATTATGCAACAAGCAATTACGGTATTCAATATTTTTTTCATGACGAGAAAACTTAAAGAATTTAAAATAGTAACAGCTTGTTATTTTTTCTTTTTCGTGTCAGTTTAATTACAGAAGTTATTCTAGAGTTGAGGGAGTAATTAACCCGATGTTTATGTTTTTTAAACGATTCATTTTCATATCCAGAAAGTATTTTTTATCAAGGATGGACAAAAACTTTAGAATATTCGGAGATAGATAGAGAAATTATTAGAATGCTGCATAATTGAGTTTTTGCGAATTTCAAGTTGACAAAATGAAAGATTGTTCACAACACAATTTTGCCATATTTTCAATGACCACTATACTCAACACTATTATTTTCTGTTTCCCAAAGTCTAACACTTAGTTTGTAGCGATTATCGAGATGGGTTCGCAAAATGTTCCAAATGACTAATGCGATATTTTCAGCAGATGGTTTAAGTGAATGAAATTCTACGCAATCCAAGTTTAAATTACGATGGTCGAATCGTTCACAAATTTCGTTTCGAATGATGTCTTTAAGGTATTTCAGATCAATAACATATCCAGTTTCAGAATCAATATCACCCTCAACCCAAGTTTCTAAAACATAGTTGTGACCATGAAAATTAGGGTTACTACACTTCCCGAAAACTTCGAAATTTTTTTCATCCGACCAATCTGGATTGAACAGACGATGTGCGGAATTAAAAGTTTCTCTTCTGCAAACTTTCATGTTCTAAAATGGCGTTTAATTGATGAAGATGTTGTTCGAAAATGAGGTTAAACCAAACGGTGTAATGTTGAGGATGTTGCTTCATATCAAAGACTAAATCCTCAATAGTTATCCATTTGAATTCGCAAACTTCTTGGGTGTTAATTTGAGGTTCGGTATTCGAAAATCCTATCATTACATGATCAAGCTCATGCTCAATGAGGTTATTCTCCAATTCTGCTTTATATAAAAAATGAAATACTTGAATCAATTCACAAGACATTCCCATTTCTTCGTTCAACCGTCGGTGTCCCGCTCCTAATGTGGTTTCACCCGGAGCTTGATGACTACAACACGTGTTTGTCCAAAGTCCTGCTGAATGGTATTTATTTAATGCTCTCCTTTGAAGCAATAACTCTTTCTTATCATTGAAAACGAAAATAGAAAACGCACGATGCAGTAAACCTTTCTCATGTGCTTCCAATTTTTCCATGACCCCAACCTCATTATCATTTGGATCAACAAGAATTACCTTATTGTATTCGGCGGCAATCATTAGATGAGGTTTAGGTTGTGTTTTAAATATGATTTTAAGAATATTCTATACTTTTTGTTATTTGGAATACGCACGCGTTCTTGAAGAATAACTTGTGGAGGCGTTGCCTTGATTTTAGAAAATAATTTATAGTAATAAATATATGCCATGTATACTCCAAACCGAGCGTTCTTTGGAAGTTGCTTAATTCCTTCATATCCTTCTCGAAAATCAATTTCTATATCGGCTTCAATTTCTTTTTTGACGGTGTTGTTGAATTCATTCAAATCAATTCCTGGAAAATAGGTACGTCCTAATTCTTGGTAATCTGCTTTTAAATCTCTTAAAAAATTAATCTTTTGGAATGCAGAACCTAGTTTCATTGCTGATGGTTTCAATCGCTCATATTCTTGATCATCGCCATTCACAAAAACTTTCAAACACATTAAACCAACAACTTCTGCTGAACCCAAAATATACTGAGCGTATTTTTCAGCATCATATTCTCTTTTCTCTAAATCCATTTCCATACTTTTAAGAAATGTTTCAACCAATTCAAGCGGTATTCTATATTCGTTAACAGCCCATTGGAAACTATTCAGAATTGGATTTAAGGATATTCCCTTTTCGATCGCATCATAAGTTTGCTTTTTGAAATCTTCCAAAAGATATTCCTTGTCAAAACCATGAAATGAATCAACTATTTCATCTGCAAAACGCACAAATCCATAAATTGCATAAACAGGTTTGTGAATACTTTTGTGTAGGAAGGAGATACCCATTGAAAATGAAGTGCTGTACTTTTTGGTAGTAATTTCACTCATTTCATGTGATAAAGTATCAAATAATGCTTTCATAGTTTTAAGTTTAAGAAGGTTCTTAATGCAATGGATGTTCCTTTATAAGTTGTTTAGCAACCACTTCACCAGAAATTATAGACGGGGGTACTCCAGGTCCGGGCACAGTAAGTTGACCTGTGTAGTACATATTAGTTAGATTTTTATTTTTTAGGGATGGTTTGAAATAGGCGGTTTGACGCAATGTGTTGGCCAACCCGTATGCATTTCCTTTGAATGCGTGGTAATCATTTTTAAAATCACTAACACAATAGCTTTTCTTGTAAACAATATGTTCCCTGATTTTGCAATTGGTTTTAGACTCGAGTCTATCCATCAAAAGATTGAAATATTTTTCTCTCATTTCTTCATCATCTTTCAAATCGGGTGCAATAGGTATAAGCAGGAATAAATTTTCCATTCCTTTTGGCGCCACTGAAGGATCTGTTTTCGAAGGAGCGCTAGCATAGAATAACGGGGCACTAGGCCATTTCGGATCTTTATAAATTTCTTTGGCGTGCATTTCAAAGTCTTCGTCGAAAAATAGGTTGTGATGATTTAATCCATCTATGGTTTTGTTAACGCCTAGGTAGAATAGAAGACATGAAGGGGCCATTGTGCGGTTATCCCAGTATTTTTCAGAATAATTGGCTTTGCCATTAAGTATGGAACCATCAGTATGACGATAGTCTGCACCGGAAATGAGAATGTCCGTTTCAATGTTACCCTGGGTGGTAATTACCTCTTTTACTAGTTTTCCTTCATATTTAATTCCCGTTACTTCATGGTTGGTAAGGATTTTTGCACCATTTTCTTTTGCAATTTTCTCAAATGCTTCAATGAATTTGAACATACCGCCCATTGGGTACCAAGTTCCTAAAGATATGTCTGCGTAATTCATTAAAGAATAAAGAGCAGGTGTGTCTTTTGGCATTGCGCCAAGAAAAAGTACAGGGAATTCAAGTAAGGATAATATTTTTTCGTTTTTGAAATATTTTCTAATGTACTTAGAAAAAGAAGTGAGTAAATGTAATTTTATCAAGCCCTTTAAAATTCGTATATCGGCAAATTCAGTAACCTTTAAACTCGGCTTGTATACCAAATCCTGCATTCCTACTTCATACTTGTATTTGGCTTCTTCCAAGAATTTTTTGAGTTGAATAGAACTACCAGGTTCTAAAGATTCAAACCAATCCATCAAGGCACTTTCATCCGCAGGTATTGGCGTTTGACTGCCATCTTTCCAAAAAACAGAATAGGAAGGATCCAATCTTTTTAAGTCGTAAAAATCTGAAGTGGTGTAACCAAATTTATTGTAGAATTGCTCAAAAACATCGGGCATCCAGTACCAGCTCGGCCCCATGTCAAATGTAAATCCATCAACTTCAAATTGTCTTGCACGGCCTCCGATGGTTGCATTTTTCTCAAGAATTGTAACATCATAACCTGCTTTTCCAAGAAAAGCTGCAGAAGACAGGCTGGAAATACCTGAACCAATAATGGTAACTTTTTTAGGCATTCTTAATTATTGGAAAATTTATAATCCGGTAAGAGGTCCATTAATTTTTTTCTAGCAATGAAAATTCTGCTCTTTACCGTACCAATTGGAATGTCTAATTGATCAGCAATTTCTTTATACTTAAAACCTTTGAAGTGCATTTCAAAAGGTTCTTTGTATTCCTTCTCCAGTGAATTTATTTTACTGTGGACCTCTTTCTCCGTAAGTAAATGTACGGCAGAATTTTCAGAATCTGCTGTATTTAACAAATAAAGATCTTTAGAGTTGTCGAAAATTGTCCCCGATTTTACTTTTCTGCGGTATTGATTGATGAAGATGTTCCTCATTATTGTAAATACCCATGCTCTAAAATTAGTCTGAGGCGTGTAGTAATTACGATAGGTTATTGCCTTTAACATGGTCTCTTGGGTCAAGTCCTTTGCATCCTCATTGTTTCGGGTGAAATTCAAAGCAAAAGAGTGCAGATTACTTTCCATCCCGATTAGCGCTTCATTGAATTCTATAGTCGACATAACGTTTTGTTTAATCTTTCTTCTACAAATCTAAACAAAAATGTTTAACGATAAATAAAAAAGATTAAACAAAAGTTAAAATAATACAACCATTTGGATTTGAGTATTTTAAGTATGTTTATGTTACGACTTTTATTAATTTTTGAACTATTTTAGTCTTTTTAAAGACTTCTTCAAGGTTATTTCCAGTTATTGTTACATGTCCCATTTTACGATAAGGCTTTGTTACAGATTTGCCATACAAATGAGGATGAACCCCTTGAATACGCATACTTTCGTACAAGCCATCATATTTAACTGAGCCTGAGTAACCGGGTTCTCCTAATAAATTAATCATTGCGCCTGGTTGAATGATTGCTGTTGATCCAAGTGGAAGATTCAGAATGGCCCGGCAATGTTGCTCAAATTGGGAAGTAACATTACATTCGATGGTATGATGACCGCTATTATGCGGACGCGGTGCTATTTCATTGACTAGTAAAGTTCCTGCTTTTGTTAAAAAGAATTCAACAGCAAGAATTCCGATCATGTCGAGTTTTTCAATAATATTTTTCGCAATCGTTTGCGCTTCAATCTCAATAGAATTGGAAATATTGGCTGGCGCGAAAAGAAATTCCACCAAATTGGCTGAAGGATTAAATTCGCATTCAACAGCTGGATAAGACACTGTTTCCCCATTTTCGTTTCTGGCAACAATTACAGCGATTTCTTTTTCAAATGGAATATGTTTTTCCAAGATAGAAGCATCATTAAATGCAACATCAAGATTGCTTTCTGATTTTAAGACTTGAACACCTTTTCCATCATAACCTCCAGTCCTTAGTTTCTGTATAATTGGATATTCATGGATTAATGCTTTTAAATTAGCGTTTTCATTCACCAGAATAAATGGAGCTGTTGGTATGTTGTGTTCTTTATAAAATTGTTTTTGAAGTCCTTTGTCTTTTATAATTTTTAAGACTCTTGGTTGTGGAAAAACTTTTTTACCCAATTGTTCCAATTCTTCTAGGGCTTCGATACTTACATTTTCAATTTCAACAGTAATAACATCCTTGTCACTTCCGAAGTCCAACACATTTTGATAATCTGTTATGCACCCTAGCGTAAAATCGTTAGCTATTTCTCTGGCAGGCGCATCAGGGTCATTATCCAATATAGAAATATTAAGATCTAGACTAATGGCTTCCTGAATAAACATTCTACCCAACTGACCACCACCAATAATTCCAATTTTTAGGTCTTTTGCTGTCCAAATTGTTTCCATGTTCAAATATAAGTTCCTTTTTTGAGACCTGAGATAAGGAGGCTCGCCTATATTCTATAATTAATCGTAACTTTGTAAGCAAGATATTTGAATAGTGATACAAGTCAACGATAAATATTTTGAAAGCTACCTTTCCGAGGAGATAATATCTAATCGTGTAATCGATCTTGCCGATAGAATTAACCAAGATTATAATAATAAAAACGTTGTTTTTATTGTAATTCTCAACGGAGCCTTCATGTTTGCTTCAGATTTAATAAAGAAAATAACGATTTCATGTGAAGTTAGTTTTGTTAAATTGAGTTCCTATCATGGAATGCAAACAACAGGTAGGGTAGATGAAATTATTGGATTAAATACAGCAATCGAAGGAAAAGATGTTGTCATTATTGAAGATATAGTAGACACAGGAATTACAATCGGAAAAGTGAGAAAGTTATTACAGACATCACAGCCACAATCTGTAGCAATCTGTACCTTGCTTTTTAAACCAGAGGCTTTTCATGGTGATTCAGTTCCAGAAATAATAGGATTTTCAATTCCAAATGAATTTGTTGTAGGTTATGGTTTGGATTACGATGAAAAAGGAAGAAATTTACCTTGTATTTATAAAATAAAAGCATCATAACATGTTGAATATTGTTTTATTTGGACCGCCAGGGGCAGGAAAAGGAACCCAATCAGAAAGATTGATTGAAAAATATGGATTAATTCATTTGTCAACAGGTGATATTTTCAGAGCAAACATCAAGGGTGAAACAGCATTAGGTAATTTGGCTAAATCCTATATGGATAAAGGCCTATTGGTACCTGATGAAGTAACAATCGATATGCTGCGTACTGAAGTAATTAAACACCCTTTATGCAAAGGTTTTATTTTCGACGGTTTTCCTAGAACACAGGCTCAAGCATCTGCACTTGATGATTTGTTAAGCGAATTGGGAACTTCAATTTCTGTAATGCTTGCTCTTGAAGTTGAAGAAGAAGAACTGAAAGTGCGTTTGCTTAAAAGGGCAGAATTTAGTGGTAGAGCTGACGACTCAGATCCAAAAATAATTGAAAATAGAATAGCTGTTTACAATCAAGAAACTGCCCCTGTGAAATCATTCTACATGGCACAAAATAAATTTATTTCGATTGATGGCTTGGGGTCGATAGATGAAATTACTTTACGTTTGAATCAAGCTATAGATTCCTTATAATCTCAAATTAATATTTTCCTGAAAGCATGGCATCAGACAACTTCGTTGATTACGTAAAAATACATTGCTCATCGGGAAATGGAGGAGGAGGGTCTACTCATTTTCGTCGCGAGAAATACATTCCAAAGGGTGGCCCAGACGGTGGAGATGGCGGTCGTGGTGGACACATTGTCATAAGAGGAAGTGCCCAATTGTGGACATTACTGCACCTTAAATTTAAGAAACACATCAAAGCAGGACATGGAACCCATGGTTCTGGAAACCTTCAAACAGGAGCTCAAGGTAAAGATGAGTACATCGAGGTGCCTCTAGGAACAATAGCAAAAGACGAGGAAACAGGAGAAGTGCTTTTTGAAATTACGGAAGATGGGGAGGAGCGTATATTACAGCCTGGTGGAAGAGGGGGCTTAGGCAATAATCAATTCAAATCTGCAACCAATCAAACACCGCGTTATGCTCAACCAGGAGAAGAGGGCAAAGAAGGATGGAAAATATTAGAGCTTAAAGTTTTGGCAGATGTCGGATTGGTAGGTTTTCCAAATGCAGGTAAAAGCACATTGCTTTCTGTTCTCTCATCTGCTAGACCAGAAATAGGGGCCTATCCTTTTACAACTTTAAGACCTAACCTTGGTATCGTTTCTTATCGTGATTACCGATCTTTTATTATGGCTGATATTCCTGGAATTATTGAAGGAGCTCATAAGGGAAAAGGTCTTGGACTTAGATTTTTAAGACATATAGAACGTAATTCATTGTTATTATTTTTAATTCCTGCGGATAGCGATGACATTCATAAAGAGTATAAAATTCTTGTCAATGAATTGAAGCAATACAATCCTGAATTACTTCACAAAGAGCGGATTCTTGCTATTTCAAAATCGGATATGTTGGATGATGAACTTAAAGAGGAAATTAGAAAAGATCTTCCAAAAATACCATGTTTGTTCATCTCTGCGATCAATCAAGATGGCCTTGTCGAAATGAAAGATACAATATGGAAGTGCTTAAATCATGATTGATTTTTTACTTGGGGTTGATAGGTCAATAGTTTTAGCTATTAATAGCGCCAATAGTCCGTTTTGGGATGAAGTCATGTGGTTTATTTCCTCCAAGATTTTCTGGTTAGTACCCCTTTCGATTATTTTATTTCTCGCTTGGAGACATTTAAATTTGAAGTCCTTTTGGTTATTCGTTATTTGCGGATTTGCGCTGTATGCGCTGACAGATCAGATTTGTTTGCACATTTTTAAGAATCTTTTTTTAAGGCAACGTCCTTCTTATCATCCGGAATTGAGTAAAACACTTCACTTTTACAGCAATTCTGGTGAATATTATAAGGGTAAAGAATTTGCCAGTTTTGTGTCTTCCCATGCTGCAAATTATTTTGCGATGTTGTCCTTTTTGTTTTTTGCAATAGGCAAAAAGTTAAATCCTTTTATTTGGGTTTTGTTCATAATCGGTTTATTGATTTGCTACAGTAGAATGTATCTAGGCGTTCATTATCCTAGTGATTTAATTGGCGGAGCAATGGTGGGAATATTCCTAGCTTTTTTGATGGAAAAATATGTTTTTCGAAAGCTTAAAATAGAAAATAAAAAGGAATGAATGCATTATTTATTTTTATTGGAGGAGGATTGGGAAGTTTAATGCGTTATGCAATTAATATTTTTTCTGCTAAATATATTTCGAATGGATTTCCATTTTCAACTTTGATTTCTAATTTTCTTGCCTGTTCACTTTTGGGAATTGTTACCGTCATGATTATTCCAAAACATACAGATTCATCTTGGATTCATCCACTTTTTGTTGTTGGAGTTTGCGGTGGATTCAGTACTTTTTCCACTTTCAGTTCCGAAACACTTGACTTGTTTCAAAGTGGGCATACATTTTTGGGAATGCTGAACATTATAATTTCGATTGGGACATGCCTGGGAATTTTGTACTTGACGCAGTTATCAGCTAAATAATCCTTAGGCTACAGGAATTTCATTGTAAATATTTTCAACAAGCATTTTCCTTCTTTCAAGAAATTTAGATAAATCAACTTTTGATAAAGCCCTTTTTTCTTTGTGTATAACGAATGCTTTGAACCATTTATACGTGGCCAATCCAAATAAACCGATTAGGCAATAATAAACTAAAGCCAACCAATAACTTGGATAAATCAAATGATAGAAAACAAAGATAAATGGAATATTGATGAGCCCAATAGTAATTTTTCCTAATAAAAGTTTCACAGATCCCCAAAAAACTTTCCTTTTGAATTTCTTTTCAACGAAACGTTTAATTGCAATATAGGGAAGTCCCGCATGTATGAATCCCAATATGGCAAATGGAAATAAAAGCACCATCAACAAAATTTCCTTAACAGATGAAAGTTTTTCATTATTAGAAAATTCATAAAGCAATTTTTCTCGAATTTTCATTTTCTTTATCAAGGAAAAGTAAGAATCTAAATCTTTTTTTAAGGGCTCTAATTTTTGAAGTTGTTCTGGACTTAAATCATTCAACCATTTAGCGAGTCTTTTTGAATATTCCCAACGTTTTTCCAAAGGAATTGATAAATCAGGATTTTCTGCATTCATACCTTTTCGCGAAATACGCATCACATTTTCATGAAAGGATGTCCAATTCAAATCGCTAACATGCGTGATTTGTTCTTGCATCATCAATTCTAACTTCCTGGTTAAATCCGTTATGGTTTTATTTGGATTTTCTAAATATTGTTCCTTGTAATCATTCAGGCAAAATTTATCAGAAGTGGCTACGAGTATATCACTACCTATTTTATTGGGCTCGGTGTAATTACAACCGACGGCAGCAATATAAACCTTCTTTTTCCAATTCATATTTTCTAGGGCCGTAAAGCCAATTCGAACAGCACCTTTTTTTACAGGTTTAAGCCTCCTTACAAAAACATCATCTGTAAAACCTTCGCCAAAAATCAATAGGTTTCTTCCAAATGATAATATCTTACTGCATTTTTCAAACACTTTCGCATTTTGTTCTTTGGTGTCACCACCATCTAATTGGCGGTAGATAGGTAACATATGTGCAGCCCATAAAATAGGTTTAGCAATTGGTGTAAATACGTCAGAACGCGTCATGAAAAAAACAATAGGTCTTCTTAGCGAAGCAACCACCAATGGGTCCATGAAGGCTGCCGCATGATTACTCACATAAATTGTGCGACCAAAAAATTCTTTTGGACCGTTAATAACTTTCTGTCTTGGATAGAAAATTCTCAGCGCGTAGTTTAATGTGATATAAAGGAGGAAATAAAAGAATCTCATGATTTGTAGATGATTCGAATTTCAATTCATTTTTCAAAACTTAAAATTAAGACTTTTATAGGTAAGAAAGAAACGAAAACAAGGTTTAAGGGAGTTTAAGGTTCAAAGAAGTTCAAAGTTCAAAGAAGTTTAAGGTTCAAAAGGTTTAAGGTTTAATTTTGAACATTGAACATTGAACTTGAACCTTGAACATGAAACTTTGAACATGAAACCTTGAACCTTAAAAATTGAACTTTGATGAAAACCTATCTGCTTAATCAACATATCGATAATGAATAACTTTTCGATTGATGCGTTTTCTTATTTCTTTATAGCGTTATTTTCGTTTTGATAATTTCTATAAATGAAGCTAATTGGAATTTTTTGTGGAGGATTTTCCTCCGAGGCTGCTATTTCTTTGAAAAGTGCGCAAACCATTCTTGATAATTGTCCGAAATCATTTAAGCCGGTAAAGATTATTGTAAGTACTGAAACATGGCTCGCTGAATATGACGATCAGCAAATACCCTTTGATTTGAATACGATGCAGTTTGGAAATAATTCTTTAAGTGCTGCAATAGTATATGTTCACGGTGATCCAGGGGAAAATGGTAAAATCCAAGCTTTGTTGGAAATGAAGGGAATTCCTTATATCAATTCAGGACCATTGGCATCTGCATTGTCCTTTGATAAATGGTATTGCAACCAGTTTTTAAGCGGTTTCGGGATTAAAGTTGCAAAGTCATTATTATTGAGATCTACAAACGATTTTTCAGAAAAAGATATTGTTGATCAGCTTGGTTTACCACTGTTTGTTAAACCTTCAGATTCTGGTTCGAGTTATGGTATTTCAAAAGTAAAAGAACAATCACAATTGAGATCTGCCCTTGAAAATGCCTTTAAAGAGGGAGATTCAGTAGTAATAGAGTCATTTCTACCCGGAACAGAGGTGACTTGTGGTGTTTATCGAGGTCGAGACGGAATAAAAGCTTTACCATTAACGGAAATTTGTTCTGAAAACGAGTTTTTTGATTACGACGCAAAATATTTAGGAAAATCTCAAGAAATAACTCCTGCAAGAGTTAACGATGATATTAAAGTTAGTGTTCAAATTATTGCTAAAAGGATTTACAGTTTAATGGGTCTAAGGTCTATCGCAAGAATTGATTTTATGTTGGTCAATAATGAACCTTACGTAATTGAAGTAAATACAACACCAGGATTTTCTCCAGCAAGCATTGTCCCTCAAATGATTAAAGCTGACGGATCATCAATTTCATCTTTTTGGGAAGAAATTTTTGAGGTAGAATTATAATTGCGTTAATGCATTTAAAATTGATTCAATTTTTGCTCTCAACACCAATCCATCACTGTTAAAATTGTTGATTACAATGGCAAATGCTAATTTTTTACCGGAAATCGTATTTACATAACCAGCATATGATTTTACTCTAGACATCGTGCCACTTTTAGCGACTACTTTGCCTGCGCATGGTTCGTCTTTACAAAGCGGCGCAAGTGTTCCGCTTATTGAAGATGTAGGTAATGAAGAATAAAATTCATTGGCATAAATTGAAGTATCCATGTATGTCAATAAATCAACTAAATGATTTGATGAAATGGAGTTTGTTCTAGATAATCCACTTCCATCTCTTAAAACCAAGCCAGCCGACGACATTTTGGGTTTCCAGAAACTTTCTAAGATTTCAATGCTTTCGCTCATACTGCCAATACCATTTTTTTGATAAGACAAAAGTAGTAGCAGTTCCTCAGCAAATAGGTTGATACTATAAACATTGGTGATTTTAATCAACTCTTTAATACTCAAACCAGAATGGGAATAAAACAATTTGAATTGATTGTATCGATTCTTGTCTAAATTTTCCATTAATCTGGCGCATTTCGGTAATCCTGTAATAAAAATACCAGATGCATTCAAATGTTGGGTCAATACCTCAGCCAGTTGAAATTCCGGATCGGGTAAGCTTCCTTTTACCTCAAAAACATCTTGATTAAGTGGTAAGGCTCCACTTCCAAATCTGTAATTCGAAAATGGCGCCCCATAGATGAATGAATTATCAGTTTTTAATGGTTGACAGGTAATGAAGTTTTCAAATTGTAAGTTGGATACCTTCGGGAAAGTTGAAATCAATTCAACAGGTTGGTTAAGAACATTTCCTGTTTTGAATTGATAAATGAGCATGTTATCATATACACATATTCCCGCGGGACCTGCACCATAGTAATTGCCCATATCTTGCCAACTCCACCCATCAGGTACTCCTGAGTATTCAAAATCAGAACCATCAGAAATAACAGAGCCGGAAATATTTTTAATGCCCATTTTTTTGATGGTGTCTGACCAAATATTTAAGAAATCAGCGTCGTTGTAAATACTGCCTAATGAAGGATCTCCTCCTCCTCGAATCCAAATGTTTCCATATAAGGTGCCTTCCTGATCAATAATACCATCAATGTAAATTCTGGTTGTAGGTCTATATTCTGGACCTAAAATTTCAAGAGCGGCAGCTGTTGAGAAAAGTTTTGTTGTAGAGGCTGAAGTCAACGTTAGTTTTGGGTTCAATGAGGCCAACTCGACACCATTTTTAAGGTCTATTGCTCTAAATGAAATGCCTGCATACGCGCATTCTGCTGAGTTTTTAAATAATTCAAGTTCTTTTTGGAGATTGGTTTGAGAAAATGTTACTGAAACAAGAAGCGAAAATAGACAGACAAGTTTAAATGATATGGTTTTCATGGTGCTAATTTCAGAATAAGTCAAACTCAAATTATTACTGATAAAATTAATTTTCAACATTGATGTTTTCAGTAACTTTAACATTGGAATTTTATCGTTGTTGATTTCATATAATTAGGTCAGTTGGAAAAAGAAAAAGAAAAAATTAGGGTGTTGCGCATAATTAATCGCTTTAATATTGGGGGTCCAACTTATAATGCGACTTTTTTAACCAAGTTTTTATCCGATGATTTTGAAACAATTTTGATAGGAGGGTTGCCAGAAGCTGACGAGTCTGATTCACTTCATATACCTCAAGAATATGGTATAAATCCTATTCTGATACCTGAATTAAAACGAACACCGAATCCAATTGATGACAGAAAAGCGTATAAGAGAATTAAGCAAATTATTAAAGAATTTAAACCACATATTGTTCACACACATGCATCCAAAGCAGGAGCATTAGGTAGAAAGGCCGCCTTTTCGATGAAGGTACCTGTTGTGTTACACACCTTTCACGGACACGTTTTTCATTCCTACTTCGGACCGGTTAAAACAGCAATTTTTAAAACTATTGAGAGACGATTAGCGAGGAGGTCAGATGGAATAATAGCTATATCTTCGTTACAAAAGCATGAATTGGTGAATATTCATAAAATTGCTGAAGCAGATAAGGTTAATGTAATTTCATTGGGTTTTAATTTGTCAAAGTTTAATGAGGCTTTGGCAAAAAGGAATGAATTAAGATCAAATTTGAATTTAAAAGATGATGAAATTGCAGTTGCAATTGTTGGAAGGTTGGCTCCAATAAAAAACCATAAAATGTTTTTAGATGCAATTGAAATAGTTGCTAAAAAAACATCCAAAAAGATTGTGGTTTTTATTGTTGGTGATGGTGCTGAGCGGTTAAACATAGAGCAACAAATAAAAGGTATACCAAAAACCGATTCATTAAGAATTGTAATGACTTCATGGATTACAAATATTGCTAATTTTAATGCAGCTGTTGATATCATTTGTTTAACTTCTAACAATGAAGGGACACCAGTTAGTCTTATTGAGGCTCAAGCTGCAAATCTGCCGATTGTATCAACGGATGTTGGAGGTGTTAGGGATGTTGTTTTGCCAGATAATACTGCTTTATTAGTTCCAAAAAATGATGCGGAATTTTTTGCCGAAAAGTTGTTGGTTCTAATAGAAGATGAAAAAATGAGGCAAAAAATGTCACAAAATGGATGGAACTTCGTAAAGGCAAATTTCGATTATACAACTTTAGCACAAAATATGGAGTTGTACTATAAGAAACTTTTAAAAATTAAATGTAATGACTTCAAAATGTAGTAGTTATTTGTTGTTGGTTTTTGTGACTTTCATACTTTTTGGGTGTGGTTTAAATAGTAATTTAATGTTTAAGACCCCCAAGGGTGAAAGTGTGATTACTGATTCAATTCCAATGATTCCTTCATCTGAATACAAGATTTCAATTAATGATAAGATAAGCCTAAAAATCGGCCCTAACAATGGGGGAAAGATAATTGAGGCTGCTTCAGGAATAACCGGAAACCCTTCATCAGATGCAACTGAATATACTGTGCGGGCCAATGGCAAAGTAGAATTACCGGTTGTAGGAAGCGTTCTTGCTAAAGACCTCACTATTGAACAATTTGAGGACACCTTAGTTCAGTTGTTTTCAACGCAATATAAAGAGCCTTTTGTTCAAGTCCGAGTTGAAGTTACCAATCAACGCGTAATTATTTTTCCTGGTGGAGGAGGAGACGCTCAAGTTATCCAATTAACAGACGCAAATATGACCTTGATGGAGGTGATTGCTTCAGCCGGAGGGATTTCTGAAAGAGGTAAAGCAAATACGGTAAAACTTATTAGGAAGTATGGGGATCAAAGAAAAATTTATCAAATAGACCTTTCAAAGGTTGAAGGGTTGAAATATGTAGATATGATTGTGCAAGCAAATGATTATATTTATGTTGAGCCTTCAGATGATTTAGCTAAAGAATTGATTAATGAGGTTGCACCAGTTCTAGCTATATTGTCAAACTTATTGATTCTATTTACCGTTCTAACCAAATAATCTTGAGTAATAAAAGCATAATTATAAACAAGGATTTTGATCCTTCAATATTCAGAACCGTTCTTAAGAGGTATTGGTGGTGGCCGTTGTTTTTCAGTTTTATATTTGCCTCTTTCGCGTTTTTTTTCTTACGGTACACTAAGCCAATTTACGAATCAACATTGGTGTTGCAAATCGGTAATCAAGACAATGCAAAAGATATACTTTCAGTAGAAAATGTTAATGCTAAAACTGATAATGTTTCTTCTGAAATTGAATTGTTGAAGTCACAATTTTTATTCGAAAAAGCAGTTGAGCGGATTAATTATAATGTAAGCCTTTTTTCAAAGGGCCAACTTCTTACTGAGGAAAGATATACATCCAGCAGTTTTAATGTTCAGCCTTATGCACTATTGGACTCAACCCTTATAAATTTTCCCATTTATGTGGATTTCGATGGGAAGAAAGTAGATCTAAGTTATAATTTGAATGGTAAAAATCACAAGATAAGTGGCGTATTAGGAGAACAAATCAAAAATCAACATTTTGATATCGTATTAAAGGCGAATAATGTTGATTTTTTTCTAGAGGATTCGGAAGAAAATGATCTTTATTTTATGTTCAATAGCGTCCAATCTTTTGCTACGAGAATGTTGCCTAATTTAAGTGTGCAAGCGCTGGATCCTGTTGCAAAGACAATTCAAATTAAGTTTCAAAATAGTAACGCCATCCTTTGTCATGATATAACCTTGGGGGTTGCGGAAGCATTTATGGATTATGATCAACAATCCAAAAGAAAAAGTTCGGAGAATATATTAGCATTTATAGATCAGCAACTCGACTCATTATCTATGGAGTTGAAAAGTTCAAAAGATAGTTTAATGAACTATCAGCGAAAAACGAACATTCCAGACCCCGATCAAATCAGCACTTCACTTTCTACAAATATTACAAAATTGCAAGATGAATTGTTTATTATAGAGGAAGAAATAAGGTCATTGAATTTGGTTAGCCAAAAGTTGAAATCTGAGCCAAATCGACTAGATGTTTACAGACTAATCCCAGAAATGTTGGGAAAAAGTTACGAACAGTCTTTAAGTACTCAGCTTAGCGGCTTGCATGAATTATTGGAGAAAAAAGAAGATTTGCTTTTTAGTGTTACTGAAGGACATGAGGAGGTGATACTAATTGAATCAAGAATTCAGTCCAAACTTTCTTCAATTCGCAAGAGTATCAATGTTATTCTAGATCGATTATTAGTTTCAAGTCGCAGTTTGATGGCTAAAATTCAAAATTTTGAAGGCGATTATTATGAACTTCCAGAAAAGAAAATGGAATTCAGTAGGTTGAAAAACATACAAGAGTTGAATGATAAATATTACACACTTCTTGCTGAAAAGAAAGTGATGTATGCAATTTCAGATGCCGGTTATGCTTCAGACAATAGAATTTTATCCAGACCTACAGTTAGTGAAACCCCAGTTTCCCCTAACAGAAAGTTGATATATTCAACGTTTGTTATGTTCGGTACATTGTTAGGGTTAAGTATTATGTTTTTCAAGTATTTAACTTTTAATGAAATCAATGTTGTTGATGATTTAAAAAACCTACTTCCAAGTCAAGTATCAATTCTTGGAGGTATTCCTTTGGTAAAAACAAAGGAGAATTTTTCGAAAATAATTGTTGGCGAAATGCCTAAATCTGTCCTGGCTGAGGCCATGAGGAAAATCAGAACCAATCTCAGTTATATTCATCCCGATTACAAAACAATAGCGATTTCTTCCTCAATTTCCGGAGAAGGAAAAACTTTTGTGGCGCTCAATTTGGCTGGGATAATTGCCATGTCAGGCAAGAAAACTATTGTTTTAGATTTGGATCTAAGGAAACCTAAAGTACATTTAGGATTTGATGCAGAAAACAATTTTGGAATGAGCGGTCTGATCATCAATCAGTATGAATTGAACAGGTGCATTCAACATTCGGAAATTGAAAATTTAGATTTTATAACAGCAGGACCTATACCACCGAATCCTTCAGAGTTGTTATTAAGTAATAGGTTTAGAGAGATAGTGGAAGAATTGAAAAATATATATGATGTTGTGATTATTGATAACCCACCTGTGGGCCTTGTTTCAGACGGAATCAAGAATTTATCAGAAGCTGACATTCCGATTTATGTATTTAAGTCACATTATTCGAAAAGGATTTTCACATTTAGGGTTAAAGAATTGTTTGAAATGCAGAAAATCAAGGGGTTGAATGTAGTACTCAATGGTGTTAAAGCTATGAAAAACAATTCTTATGGCTACGGTTACGGTTATGGCTACGGCTACGGATATTATGATGAAAATAATGGTATTGATAAAGTTACTTGGTGGCGTAAACCTTTCTTGATTTTGAGAAATATTTTTAAGAAAAAATGATTGTTAAACAATTCGAAATAAAAGATCTTCTCTTGTTGCATGTTCGTCAATTTACAGATGATAGGGGATTGTTTTTTGAGTCATATAATGACAAAAATTACGCTACTTATTTGGGGGAAGAAATTGATTTTGTTCAGGATAATCTTTCAATATCAAAAAAAAATGTTCTTCGGGGACTTCATTTTCAATCTCCTCCATTCGCTCAAGGTAAATTGGTTTCGGTATTGAAAGGATCAGTTCTGGATGTTGCAGTTGATTTAAGGAAAGAATCAGTTACCTATGGAAAACATGTAATGGTTGAACTTAATGCCTTAAATGGTTATCAATTTTGGATTCCTCCAGGATTTGCTCATGGGTTTCTTTCGTTAGAAGATGAAACTATTTTCTCGTATAAATGCACCAATTATTATTCCCCAAGTCATGAGCATACCCTCCTTTGGGATGATGTTGATTTGGATATCAATTGGCCTGTGAAAAATCCTTTAATTTCAAAAAAAGATGCAATTGGTTTAAATTTTATTACATTTGAAACGCCATTTTAGTTTTAGATAGTTTTGCAATTTATTGATTTTGTGTTTGGTAGCAGTTTTTTAGTAGGTGGAATCATTATTTCATTTATATCCAATGGCTTGTTACTAAGATTTTCACAAACCTTAGGAATTCGGAATAAAAATGATGTAATTGTTCGATGGAGTAATCAATCTAAGCCATCTCTTGGAGGTGTATCATTTTACATTGTTTTCATTTTTACCATTTTCGCTTTTTCTATTGTTTATTTCGACGATAACATTTTTCACAATAGAGCTTTTGTGGGTTGTTTTGCAGCTGCGAGTTTAGCTTTTTTGATGGGATTAGCTGATGATGCTTACAATACAAAACCAGTGTTAAAATTGATTGCTCAAATAATGTGTGGGATTACATTTGTATTTTCCGACAATACTATCGATTTATTTCATTCTTTTTGGCCTGATGCAATTCTTACGACAATTTGGGTGGTTACCTTAATGAATTCGCTCAACATGTTGGATAATATGGATGGCATCACAGGTACAACCGTTTTATTTGTATTACTTTCTTGTCTATTTGCTTATTTCCTGTGCTTTCCAGATGTAATTAGCTTTTGGTCAATTTCCTTGCTCGCACTAATTGGGGGATTGCTGGGTTTCCTCTATTTTAACGTTTACCCATCCAAGATTTTTATGGGAGATGCTGGAAGTCAATTTATAGGATTAATTGTTGCATTTTATACCATTCATTTCCATTGGAATTTGGGAGCGAATCATCAGGTGCCTTCATGGTCTGGGATGATTTTAGCCTTGGTAGCTTTGACGCCTGCCGCCGCTGACACCCTCACGGTAGTCATAAATCGATTGAAAAAAGGCAAGTCACCAATGGTAGGTGGTAAAGACCATACAACGCATCATTTGGTTTACAGTGGATATTCAGATAAACAAGTCTGGATAATTTTTTCAATTTTAGGTGCGCTATCGTTACTTCTTTCACTTTTGTTAATACAGCTTATTAAATACGGAAATGTAAGTTTGGTTCCTTTATTTGCGTTATTCTTTATCGCTGTATTTGTATTTCTTTATAGAAAAACAATTCTGTATCCCCAGCCGAAAAACTGAAAGGTATAAATTGAATTTAAAGGCTTTTAGAAATTTTCCAAACTATTTTTATTGTAATCTGTTAGAATATATTACGGATTAATCAGTTAAGCCTAGGTTTATTTTTAACTTTAAAAGGTTAACATTTTTTAATCTATTAACGGTAAAATCAATGGTATGTCTGACGATTCCTGGATAGAGGTCTATGGTGCACGTGCACATAATTTAAAAAATGTTGATCTTCGAATTCCTAGAAATAAGTTGGTTGTTTTTACGGGTTTAAGTGGCAGCGGT
Source organism: Flavobacteriales bacterium (assembly GCA_947475275.1). Lineage (GTDB taxonomy): Bacteria > Bacteroidota > Bacteroidia > Flavobacteriales_D > Crocinitomicaceae > M0103. Next base: position 19,639 of record CANJNE010000039.1, read on the forward strand.
AAGTCGTCATTAGCATTTGATACAATATTTGCTGAAGGACAGCGGCGTTATTTGGAAACTTTTTCGGCTTATGCCAGACAATTTCTCGGAGGCTTAGAGAGACCCGATGTCGATAAAATTGAAGGATTAAGCCCTGTTATTGCGATAGAACAAAAAACAGTTTCAAAATCACCGCGTTCAACTGTTGGTACGATTACAGAGCTTTATGATTTCTTCAGATTATTGTATGCTCGAATTGGAATAGCATATTCCTACAATACAGGTGAGGAAATGGTGAAATATAATGATGACCAAATCGTAAACCTCATTCTTAAGCAATTCAATGAAAGAAAAATAGTTTTTTTAGCGCCAAAGGTAAAAGGTAGAAAAGGACATTACCGAGAGCTATTTGAACAATTTTTAAAAATGGGCTACACAAAAGTCCGAGTTGATGGAAAAATTAGAGATATTGAGCAAGGTATGCGCCTTGATCGATATAAAATTCATGATATTGAATTGGTTATAGACCGCTTACTTGTTAATGAAAAAGACAAAAAACGAATTTATGATGCCGTTGTTTTGGCCATGAAATTAGGCGATAAAAGTATAATGGTAATAGAACATGATAGCGATGTTGTTAAACATTTCAGCCGCTTGCTCATGTGTCCATCAACAGGAATTTCTTACCCTGAACCAGAGCCCAACTTATTTTCTTTCAACTCACCTTATGGTGCTTGCTCAACTTGCAGTGGTTTGGGCGAAGTTACAGAGGTAGCTATAGAAAAGATAATTCCTGATTTTGAAAAGTCTATTAAAAATGGTGGTATTGTGCCATTGGGCGAATTTAAAAAAGGCTGGATTTATGATAAATTGGCTCAGCTGCTAGAACCCGAAGGTGTTGATATTACTACCCCTTTAAAAGAATTGTCACAAGAATTGATCAATACCATTTTATATGGTAACGAGGGCTTAACGAAGAGCACAGCTGTTTCCTCATCTTTTGAAGGAATAATCAACTTTATTAACAGACATGCTGAAGGTAGCTCTGCAGCGGTGCAGCGCTGGGCTCAAAGTTTCACCAATAAATCAACTTGTCCTAGTTGCAAGGGAACACGATTAAAACAAGAAGCGCTTTTTTTTAAAATTCTAGATAAAAATATTGGTGAAGTTTCCAGAATGGACTTCTCAGATTTGGCTCAATGGCTGGCTGAATTGCGAAATCAACTCAATGAAAATCAAAAAATTATTGGTGGGGAAATATTAAAAGAAATTGATAGCCGTTTGCGATTTATTTTGGATGTTGGTCTAGAATATTTAACA
>CANJNE010000040.1 GCA_947475275.1 Flavobacteriales bacterium
ATTCTTCGTAACAGTGATAGTTTTCTATGCAGATCAGTTTTCGATGAATTATATAACGGATGCTAAATGGAATATACAGGAAAACGGATCCTTGAGAGGTCGTATTGAAGTTTGGGGTGAATTGTTAAAAATGGTTGCGGATAGCCCAATTTTTGGATTTGGAATAAATAAAAATTATTTCTATGAACATAAAATCTATTCCGAAAATGAATACATACTCATGCTCTGGCGTTACGGAATACCAGGACTGTTTTTTTACTTTGTTATGTTATTCGGATTCATTTATCAATTCAAGGACTATATTTTCAAGAGTTTAACGAATCAGTCTTTATCTTACCTTTTGGGTGTAATTATTATTGCTGTAAATGCAATAACAAACAATCCTGTTTCTAACCCAATGATACTTATAATGTTTGCAATGTTAACAGGTTATTTTCTCTCTCAAAATTTTCCTGAACAAAATGCGGTTAAGAATAAGTTGGGAATTAAATTCTTGTCATGGATGAAATAAGTAAAAAGGAAGAATTAGAACATTTCGATTCGATAAAGTTTCTCAATTACTTGTTGAATTATATTGCTAATTCTAGTATTCATGAAATGACACTTCAGCAAGGAACTTTTTCTTTTTTTGTTTTAAAGAAGAGGGCATTTAACTATGCTTATAATCTCCCTTACGGCCTATACTCGGGAAATTTATCCTCAATAGAAATTGATGCTGCAATGAAAGCGTTTTCTGCATTAAATTATAGCCAGTTAATATTTAATGTGGGGCCTGATGTTTTTATTGATAAAAATGAAGCACTTAAAATTTCTAGTGAATTAGGCTTTGATTTGACCTCATACGCCTGCCACATCATTGATACCAGTAAGCCGATTCAAGATATTTTCGAAGGATTTAATACAACAAGAAAAAAACACATCAAACGTTATCAGAAGGCCGGGGTTTTAAAAGTATTTCGCACTAAAGATCCTATTTATTTTAAGGAATACTTTAAATTGTATGAATCATCAGCCAAGCGTTGGGGATCAGACACTACATATAGTGCAGGTTTGATTGAAGGGCTCTATCAAATTCCTGGTATTTACATGTGGGTTGCAGAATATAATGGAGAGATGTTATCTGGTATGATTTGTTTCTATCATAAAAATACGGTGTTTGATTGGTTAGCTGCTTCAATAATTAATGAGGATGTGAAAAAGTTATACCCAGCCGTTGCTGTGCAGTATGAAGTAATTCGGCATGCAGCTGAAAATGGTTATACATCTGTAAATATGGGCGCTAGCAATAACTTAAATGGAGTAAGTGATTTTAAGGATTCCTGGGGGGCAATTGAAAAGAAAACCTATACCTTCATCAAAAGAAAAGGTATTTTTGCTTTAATTAAGAAGATTCGTAATAAACTGAAGAATTAGAAAGGTAATGTTGAGACTGATCTTTTATCATTTTAAGTTATATTTTGCTGCATACAAGGCAATGGCTGCTGTTAAAAAACGCTACCCCTCAACCGTTTTTGGAAAACGTGTAGAAATTTACAATCAGAAAGCTCTGAATTTAGGAGAAAAAGTTTCCATTCAAAATAATGTTATCCTGCATTGTGGTGGTGCAGATTGGTGCAATAACACAGGTTCAATTTCCATTGGAAGTCAATCTGTGATTTCTCCCAATTGCGTTTTTTGGGGATGCGGTGCAAATATTACTATTGGTAAAAATTTCGATTGTGCACCGGGTGTTAAAATTTTCGCTTCCAGAACGAAGTATGAAGATCCAATTGCTTATCCATTACTGAACCCACATGTATTTCAAGATATAACTATTGGTGACAATGTGATTTGCTTTGCAAATGTAGTTATTGGACCAGGTATAACCATTGGCGATGGCGCTGTAATCGGAGCGAATAGTTTAGTTCTAAATGATGTGCCTGCAAATACCATTGTTGGTGGTACTCCCGCAAAGTTCATTCGAAACCTAGAAAGATCATAGTAGCTATGGGGACAAATACTATGAAAATTTTAATTATAGGTACTTGCAGTCCTCATGTAGCTAATCATATCAGCAGAATTAAAGATGAAAAAACTACTATTCAAGTAATATCGAATGGAATAAAGCACTTTAGTGAAAGTGAGCGTATTTATTTAGTTGATTTTTCTCTTACAAAAATTTGGAATCTATTCATTACTACTAAGAAAATCAAAAAGGTTATCCAATCCTTTAAGCCTGACGTTATTCATATTCATCAGGCAAATTCTGTAGCTTTTTATGCCTTGCTTGCCAATAAGAAATCTAATATACCTGCGATTCTAACGGCATGGGGTAGTGATATACTCATGAATCCTAAAAAAAGTGTCTTACTTAAATGGATGGTAAAATTTAATCTGAGAAATGCAAATTTTTTCACATCCGACTCCATTTTTATGGCAGAGGAAATGAGGAGATTGGTTCCCGAAAAATCGCTTGATATCAGTATTTGTAATTTTGGGGTAGATACTTATGATATAGAAGTTCAAAAGAAAAATACTATTTACTCCAATAGAAATCACAATCCATTATATAGGATTGAAAAAGTGATAGAAGGATTTTATCGCTTTTCAAAAACTGAAATGGGAAATGACTGGCAGTTGATAATTGCCGGAACTGGATCTGAAACTTCTAAACTGAAAGCATTGGTGTTAGCATACGAATTGACTAAGAAAATCACTTTTGTTGGATTCGTTAATAAAGAAGAGAATTTTAAATACTATGCCCAGTCTAAAATTTTCATTTCCTTACCTCTATCTGATGCCACCTCTATATCCCTTCTTGAAGCAATGTATTTTAAATGCATTCCTGTTCTTATCGATTTACCAGCCAATAGAGAATGGGTTGATGATGGGGTTAATGGAATTATAGTTAATGATATAGAAAGCGATTATTTAGATCGAGCCCTAGTTCTTGATCAAAAACTTGTTGGTGATAAAAACAGAAGCGTCATTCTTGAAAAGGGTACTGCCGATGTGAGCAGAAAGAATTTCAAAGATGTTATTTTAAAAGCAGTTTCAAAATGAAAGTATGCCACATGACTTCAGCTCATCCTGTAGATGATATTCGCATTTTTCATAAAGAATGTTGTTCATTGGCGAAATTTGGTTTTGAGGTTTACTTGGTAGCTCCGAATTGCATTGAGGAAGTCAAAAATGGTGTTAATATCCTTTCAATTAGCGTCAGCGGAAAAGGTCGTTTTAATCGGATGCTCAAAAAAGGAAAAGCTGTATACAAACGCGCATTGGAAATTGATGCTGATTTATATCATTTTCATGATCCAGAATTATTGCGCTTTGCGCTGAGATTGAAAAGAAAAGGGAAGATCGTTATTTACGATGCTCACGAAGATGTTCCAAAACAAATTCTTGATAAACACTGGATTCCAGGATTTGCTCGTAAGTTAACATCTAAAATGTTCTCGGCATACGAACGGTATGTATCCAAAAGAATTTCAGGTGTCATTTCTGTAACTGAGATCATCTGTAATCGGTTTAAAACATTCAATCCAAATGTTGAACTGGTTGCGAACTATCCTTTAATGAATGAAACCCAATCTTTAAGAGAAATAAATATCGATGTTGTACCCAGAAGAATATGCTATGTCGGTGGGTTGTTTCCGAAAAGAGGGGTAAAAGAATTGGTTCAAGCCATGGAATATGTTGATGCAGAATTGGTGCTTGCAGGAACTTTTTCCCCTCCAGAATTTGAAGAGGAACTATCCAAATTAAATGGCTGGAATAAGGTTGATTATAGAGGACAAGTCAATAGAGTTGAATTACTTAATATTCTCAAATCATCAAGTATTGGAGCGGTAACCTTGCATCCTACGGCAAGTTACATGGAAGCACTCCCAATAAAAATGTTTGAATACATGTCGGCTGGGATTCCTTTTGTTGCATCAAATTTTCCATTATGGAAACAAATTATTGATGCGGAAAGCTGTGGCTTGGTTGCAGATCCCGTAGATCCCAAAGAAATTGCTAATGCATTGCAGTTTTTGTTGGATAATCCCGAAGACGCAAAAAACATGGGAATGAATGGTTATCAAGCATTTATATCGAAATACAATTGGGATAAAGAAGAACAAAAATTAAATGATTTTTACAATCGGTTTAAATCTTAATGTATAGAAGTTTTACATATGATAAATTTTACCATTACAGTCTTGCAATGGTAATGATTCTTTTGTGTTGCTTTCCTAAGTTAATTGGTTTAGGGGTCGCAATTTTATTTGTTGTAGTATTATTCGGTTTGCGCAAAAAGAATTTGTGCTGGAAAATAACGCCTTTAAATTACCTTCTTGTTGGTTTATACTTTCTTTATATCCTTGGAATTATATCAACCAATCATAGCAACGATGCATGGGCTTATGCGGAGAATAAAATTTCCTTTATTATTTTTCCAATCATTTTCTCCTTTCGACCCAAATTCAAGTTCGATTTACTGCCAATTCTTTTTGGATTAGCTTTTGGAGTTTTATATGTATCAGTGTATGGAATTATCAATTCTTTTATATTGATAAATCAAAACGGATGGGATTTAAATTACCTGATTAGTGTTAACATTTCTCCGATTCACCATCCAACTTATTTTGCATTTTATATCATTTCAGCTGTATCCGGTTTATGGTTGTTATATTTTGAAAATAAATTTCCATATGCGTTAAAATGGCTTATTTTTTATACTTTATTTTGCGGATTTATTTTTCTCCTTTGCTTATCCTTGGCTTCCATTCTATACCTTTTTGTAATCCTTGGCGCTCTTGGAATATTAGCTGTTCGAAAGAAGTATGGATTAAGGTGGACGCTCTTCATAGCTTTATTGTTGCCTATATTTTTTTACGGAATCAGTCAGTTTGTCCCAAGAATTAAATTTGAGGTAAATAACGGTCTAAGTGCAACAGGTAAATTCTTAACGGATCCCATTCAATTTGTAAAAAATAAACCTGGTGATAAAACCGGAAATGAGGTACGGTTAGTAATGTGGGCAACAACCATTCTTGAAATAAAAGATCATCCTTGGGGTGTTGGTACTGGTAATGTAGATGAGCATTTAAGTGCGCGCTTAAAAGACCTTGGTCAAGTGACGCTTTCAAAACAAGATGATAAAGGTCATATCAGGTACAATCCGCACAATCAGTTTTTACAAACAACATTGGAAATTGGATTCGTGGGGCTTTTAATGCTAATTAGCTATATTTTTGGTTTGTTTCGAATGGCATGGAAAAATAAAAATGCATTCTTAGCAATTCTCGCAGGGGGATTATTTTTTAATGCACTTTTTGAATCAGTGTTACAAAGACAAAGCGGAATAGTGTTTTTTAGTTTCATGCTTTCCCTTATGGTAATGATTTTAATGATGAATAATCAAAAATCAGAAGCAAAATGATGGTGTCTGTAGTAGTTCCTTGCAGAAATGAAGAAAAGCACATAGGCTCCTGCATTGCATCTTTGTTTGAAAATGGTTACGACCAAACACAAATGGAGGTTATTGTTGTGGATGGAATGAGTAATGATGGCACACTTCAAAAACTTCATCAATTACAACAAAATAATAAGAACCTAATCGTTTGCTCAAATTCACACAAAGTTACGCCTCACGCATTGAATATTGGAATTCAACGAGCTCAGGGAGAATTTATAATGATTGCAAGTGCACATTCTTCCTTTGATCAGGGTTACATTAAGACTTTGTTAGATAACATGTTACAACTTCCTGATGCGATAGCAGTTGGTGGTAACATGAAAACTGAGGTAAAGAACAAAACCAAAACGTCTATCGCCATTCAACGTGTTTTATCCTCAAAATTTGGTGTCGGCAACGCTATGTTTCGTGTTGGAACGAATCAAGTAATTCAAGTAGATACAGTTCCTTTCGGTTTGTACAAGGCAGCCTTGCTCAAACAGTCAGGAGGATACGATGAACGATTAATAAGAAACCACGATATCGAACTTTCTAAACGATTATTGCGAAAAGGAGGAAGTATTTATTTAATTCCAGATGCAATTTGCACCTATTACGCTCGTGAGCGTTATAGAGATATAGCTTCGAATAATTATCGCAATGGAAAGTGGAACATATTAACTGTATGGATGACAAAAAATTTCTCATCCCTAAGCATTAGGCATTTTGTACCAATGATTTTTGTTCTTTCTCTTATCTTGCCGATTCTGCTTTCTATTTGTTATTTGCCTTTTGCATACCTTTCGTTGTTGAGTTTTACTTGCTATTTATTTGCATTGAGTTATGTTGCTTTGAAAATGGATAAGTCAGGAACGTCAATTTTACATTTGCTTTTCGGCTATTTAATCCTTCATTGTTCTTACGGAATAGGTTCTTTGATTGGAATTTTGATTATTCCTAAATTTGCATTTAAGTGAGTAGAGAATATGAATACCGATTAGCGCTTTCTAAAACTTTGCAAAGCAATCCTGACCAACTATTTTGCTATTGGAAAGGTAGGGTGGCACTTTATGCCGCACTTAAAGCAATTGGAATCGGTGAAGGTGATGAAGTTATTTTACCAGCCTTTACTTGTGTTGTGGTTCCAAATGCCATAATTTATTTGAAAGCAAAGCCGGTCTACGTAGATATTGATTCAGATTCATTGAATGCTAAACTCATAAATATCCAAACGGCAACAACAGAAAAGACCAAATGTATTCTGATCCAAAATACCTTTGGACTTTCTTCCGAAGTTGATGAAGTTGTTGCATTTGCAAAATCGAAAGGTATTCTGACAATTGAAGATTGTACCCATGGTTTTGGAGGTTTCTATCAAAATAGTCCAAATGGTTTGCGTTCTGATTTTGCTTTTTTTTCAACACAGTGGAATAAACCTTTTTCAACCGGTGTTGGCGGTATTTTATTGGTGAACAATGTTGCTTATTTGGATGCAATAAATAAAGAAAACAAGTTCTTGATTAAGCCTGGTGTTAAAAAATCCGCAATGTTAAAAGTACTTATCGGTTTTAAAAATGCTTTTTTAGGTGATCGTACTTATTGGTTTTTCGTAAAATTTTATAGATTTTTAAGTAAAACAGGTTTGGTTGTGGGTTCATCTTCTGGAACTGAAATAACATCTACCGTTATGCCAAATGGCTTTTTCATGGGAGCTTCTGCTGTTCAATTTACTGAAGGATTAAAAGCTTTGAGGCATATAGATAAATTAATGCATCGAAGAAAACAAAATGCAGATAGCTTTTCCAATTTTTTGCGCGTAAGAGGTAAGACAAGCGTCAAGGAAATTTTCAATGAAAATCATTCTTTTTTGAAGTATCCAATTCTCGTTAATGATAGGCAGTTATTTATTGTAAAGGCGGAGAAGGCATCCATTCGTTTAGGAGATTGGTTTTTATCACCCATTCACCCAGTTGAAAGTGAGTTTGAAAAGTGGTTTTTGAAACCAGAAAATTTTCCAAATGCATCGTATGTCAGTAAGCATGTGTTAAATTTACCCACGGAAATAGAAAATCCTGAAAAAGTTTTGGCTTTTTTAAGTCAAAATATTGATGATATACTTTAAAAGTTAAGGCATGATACCATTTTCTCCTCCAAGAATTGATCAAAAAGTCATTGATGAGGTAACGGAAGCGCTTAAAAGTGGATGGATCACTACCGGTCCGCGAACAAAGCGTTTTGAAAAAGAAATTACAGCTTATTGTGGATGTAAAACGACCGTTGCTGTCAATTCATGGACTATGGGAATGCAGGTATTCTTGAATTGGTGGGGAATTCAGGAAGGTGATGAGGTCATTCTGCCTGCCTATACTTATTGCGCCTCTGCAAATGTTATCATTCATGCCGGTGCAAAACCAGTTATGGTAGACATCAATAATGAGGATTTTAATATTTCGGTTAAAGCAATTAAAGAAGCTATAACACCCAAAACCAAAGCTATTATAGCGGTCGATTTGGCTGGATTTCCTTGCGATTATGAACAAATAAATGCACTTGTAAAGGATCCAGAAATCAAATCGATGTTTAAAGCAAATAATGATTTGCAAAATAAGCTTGGAAGAATTATCGTAATTGCAGATGCCGCTCATAGTTTCGGAGCTGAATATCACGGTAAACGAAGTGGGGCATTTACTGATATTACGTCATTCTCTTTTCATGCTGTTAAAAATCTTACAACGGCAGAAGGAGGCGCTATATGTTTTGATTTACCTGAAGCATTTGATCATGATGAGATTTACAAAGAATTCTGTACTAAAATACTTCACGGTCAAAACAAGGATGCTTTAGCAAAAACGCAAAAAGGCAATTGGCGCTACGACGTTGAAGAACCCGGTTTTAAATGTAACATGACTGATATTCAAGCTGCAATAGGATTAGTTGAATTGGAGCGTTACCAGGAAAATTTGGACCGTCGTGAAACTATTTTTGACATTTATGATAAAGCATTTGCAAAGGAAGGTTGGGCGATGCTTCCATTGCACACTTCATTAGATAAAAAGAGTAGTTATCATCTTTATCAGTTGAGAATTCGAAATTGTGATGAATCTACAAGAGATCGCATAATCCAAGAGATTTTTGAGCAGGATGTTTCAGTTAATGTACATTTCATTCCGCTTCCTTGTTTAACTGCCTACAAAAAACGAGGATACAATATCAACGATTATCCTGAAACTTGGAACAAATATTCCAGTGAAATTTCTTTACCAGTATATTTCGATTTATCCAATGAACAGGTGAAGATGGTTATTGAAGCTGTGAATAAAGCCGTTCAAAAGGTTTTATATTCTTAATTTATCCCAATTGAGTAAGCGCCTATTCGATATCCTTTTTTCACTAATTATTCTGTTGCTGTTTTTACCGTTTGGGATAATTATTAGCTTTTGGATTCTTATTGAATCAAGTGGTGGAGTTTTCTTTATTCAAGAACGAATCGGAAGAAATGGTTTATCCTTTACTATGCTGAAATTTCGTTCGATGAGTAAAAATTCCGAAAAGGATGGAAAACTGACAATAGGTATGAATGACCAGCGAATTACCAAATCGGGTCGTTTAATAAGAAAATTCAAATTGGATGAATTCCCTCAATTTATCAATGTACTTAAAGGTGATATGAGTATAGTTGGGCCGAGGCCTGAGGTTAAAGAATTTGTCGATTTGTATACGCCCGAACAACAACAAATACTTGCTGTCAAACCCGGAATTACAGACTTTGCATCCTTAGAGTACTTTGAAGAAAATAAATTACTCGGAATGTCAGATAATCCGAAAGACACCTATATTAATGTGATAATGCCTGCAAAAATTGAACTCAATAAAAAATACCTTAATAATCCCAGTTTAGGCACTGATATTAAGATAATTTGGAGAACATTTAAAAAAATGATGGGAATTTAGGTTTTATTCCATCAATAGAACGAGTCCGCAGCCTATGAAAATAGCAATAAGTTTCATGAGATTGAACTTGTGATTTTCTGAAGTTTCAAAAATGATAGTGGTTGAGATATGCAAGAACATCCCCACAACTACGGCAAGAATAATTTCAGAATTCAACCAAACGATTTCAGGACTAGTATTCATGCCGAACACAACCCCAATTGGTGTCATTGCGGCAAAAAGCAATAAAATAATCCAGGACTTTGCCATTCCAATCTTGGTATGCGTCAGTAGTGTCATTAGCGCAATTCCAACCGGTAGTTGATGGAAAACTATGCCCAAAAGCAAGGAGTTATTTTCGTTGGCGTGGTGATGAATTTCATTGGATAAATGAGCAATATCAGAGCCTATTAATTGGTTGCCTAAAGGAATGCCTTCTAAAACTGAATGAACAGAAAGGCTGATAAATAAGCCCCATGGCATTTTTTGTCCCTTATGCACATGGACGTGTCCGTGTTCTATACCACCTGAGAAAAATTCCAAAATCAGCTGAATTAAAAAACCAACTAAAATGTAGATTCCAATATTGTCAGTTTTCCCGCCATAAAGCTCAGGAATGAAATGCAGAAAGGCTATAGAAAGTAAAAAACCACCACTGAAAGCCAATAGTAATTTTACCAAATGGTTTTTATTGGTTTGTTGTAAATAGGTAACCAGTATTCCTCCAAGAATTACCGAAAACAATAAGCTTCCTATGACTATTGAACCACTAATCATTTTTTCTAGCGATTAGAATCAGACGATCGGATATGTTTTTATCAAAAGTATTTAACCCATAATCACCAAAAGTATGAATTAATGAAAAACCTCTTTGACTTAGTAATGTCTCAAAATCTTGTTTTGTTAATGCTTGCACTTTTTCTTGAAAAAAATAAGATTGACCGTCATCTTCAAAAGAGATTTCCTTAATGATATGGGAACCAGTGAATTTCCTTTCTAATTCGAATTTAATTCCTGAAATTTCTTTTGATTCTTCAGCAACCATTTTCTCTAATACGCGATGAACGTTCATGAAATCAATGACCAGGATTCCATTAGTTTCGAGCATCTCAAAAACAGAATGGATTACCTTTTCATTATCACTCATATCATTAAAATATCCAAAACTGGTGAACAAATTGAAAACAGCATCAAAGGTTTTATGGGGAATGGTTTCTCTCATATCTTGAACCATAAATGATAATCCATCTTTTTCAAATTTTTTAGATTCTTGAATGCTGTTTTCAGATAAATCAGCCCCCAAAACTTCAAAACCTAATTTGTTTAGTATTACAGAATGTCTCCCTTTACCACAAGCTAAATCAAGGATTCTAGAGCCTTTTTTTAATTGTAAAAAATGCGTCAAGGTCTTAATGAAATTCTCAGCTTCATTTTCGTCACGATGCTGATACAACAAATGGTAATATTTGGTGTCAAACCAATCTTTAAACCATGACTTTTCTTCCATAGTGCAAAAATACAATTTATAGGATTGTTTAACGCTATAAATGATGCTTTTCAGAAATTGATGAGTTTTATTAAATTTGTTAAAACTACACGAATGTCAAATAATCATTTGTATGACTTTTTCCGCAAATTGGACCAAGATGGGGTCATGCTGTCATACAAAGGATTTATTTCTCCGGAGCTCATTTCTTGTATTTTAAAAATTGTAGAAAATAAGCTCGAAAGTTCTGAGGTAAATCCAAGAACGCGTAAAAAAGTATACAATGTTTTGGTTGAAAGTTTGCAGAATTTGTATCATCATGTGGATGCAGACCCCAATTCGAATGATTTGCAATCAGCTGAAAGTCGCTCCGTTATTGTTTCAGTTATTCAAAGTCATAGTACCTATTATATTCAAACAGGAAATTTTATAACTAATGATCATTTAGCTACTTTATTGTCCAAAGTAGACGCACTGAATCAAATGGATGAATTGCAATTAAAAACTTTATACCAACAGCGATTGAGCGCTGCAGTGATTTCGGAAAAAGGAACTGCAGGACTAGGTTTAATCGACATGGCTAGAAAATCGGGCAACAAATTGGAATACTGGGTATCGGAAATAAATCCAAACTATAGTTTTTTGTGCGTGCAAATAAAAATTAATAAAGAAAAGTAATATGGAAGATTTAATAATTGATGCTACCATCAAAACACCCGAAGTTAAATTTTTTGCCTCTGATGGGATTTTAAGTTTAAGAGGAAGATCAATTCCAGAAAATTCAATAGACTTCTTCAGACCTTTACATGATTGGATTGACGATTATTTCCAAAATCCAAGTCCTACGACCCGTGTAGAAATAAAGTTGGAGTATTTTAATACTTCATCTTCAAAAAGTATGTTGGATCTTTTTAAAAAAATGGAAGTATTGAATGGCGTTCAATCAAATATTGAAATACATTGGTACTATGAGGAAGATGATGAAGACATGCTCGAAGCTGGTGAAGATTATCAAGCCATACTCAATATTCCTGTAAATATGATTGCTGTCGATGAACTATAGTGAATGTTAAAAATAGGAATTACGGGTGGAATTGGTTCGGGTAAAAGCACCGTCGCCAAAGTTATTGAAACTTTGTCCTACCCAGTGTTTTATGCTGATAATGAGGCGAAAAACATCCTTGATAGCAACCCAATTGTTATGAAGAAACTCATTGAACATTTTGGAGAAGGGATTTACCGTGAAAGTAAAATAGATAGGAAAAAACTAGCTGAACTGGTTTTCAATAACAAGGAAAATATTGAAATCGTAAACAATATTGTTCATCCTGAAGTTAGAAATCAATTCAAAAAATGGGCTGAAAGACAAAATAAGGCGCTCGTTTTTAATGAAGCGGCAATACTTTTTGAAACAGGAACTTATAAGCAATATGATAAAAATATTATTGTAGTCGCTGATCAATCAACACGAATAGAAAGGGTCTTAAAAAGAGACAATATCTCAAGAGATGAGGTTATAAAAAGAATCAATAACCAATGGAAAGATGAGGTTAAAATTCCCCTTGCTGATTATATCGTAAAGAATGATAATCAAAAACCAATTCTAATTCAAATAGAAAATATTATTCAAGATTTGATCATGATTGAGGGGGAAAATCAGTTGATCTCTTCGTAATCGTCAAAATCGTCGGTTTTATCTTTCTTGAATTTCCCGAATCTTGAAGTCATCGGAATTAAGGGTTTTCCGGAAATAAGATAAACAAACCCATTCATCATTTTAAATAGTAAACTCAAAAGGAAAAAGAATCCAATTACCTTAAAAATAAATCCAAAAATGGGTGTATCTTCAATATTGATAATGCTTTCATGAAACCAAACGGATAAAGGATTATAAGAATATTGAGGAAAAAACCATAAAAAAACAAAAAATCCAATACTTAATGCGATTACACTTAATTCTGCCTGTATGTTAAAATTTTTATTCAAGTTGGACATTCCAGAACCAAAAGCGTTCATAAATATGGCTTGTTGTTGCCTATTTTGTAATTTCCCAACAAAGTAGGTGAGAAGAACTAAGCCTGCTACACCAAAATTATATAACTGAATCTGGTTGTTCTCGAGGTTATAACAAAAAAGAACAGTAACATCAACCAATAATATGTATTTGATTGCTCTGAAAAGATAAACTCCTAATGGCGTGCGATTCGATCCCATACTTAGTATTCCCAACACGAGTTCAATCAATACCCAAATAAATCCGTAAATCGCAAAAAGCACCCCAAGACGGAAAATGAAATTAAGTAAATCCATTTAACAAAGGTCTTATTTTTTTTTGAAGAAAACACAAATTCTTCAACTTGAATCGTAGCTCTTTAAATTGACAAAATGACTACTTTTGAAAACATAAATTTTTGACCATGCTAAAAAAATATTTCTGTATTATTTTCCTTTTTACAGCTTCAATTATCAGGGCAGAGGAAGGAATGCTCATTCCTTCAGTAATCGCTGCTTTTGAATCAGATATGAAAGCCATGGGCATGAAATTGACGGCTGAACAAATTTACAGTGTTAATAATTCAAGTCTAAAAGATGCAATTATACATTTTGGAGGCGGTTGTACTGCTGAGTTAGTTTCATCGAAGGGATTACTTTTAACAAATCACCATTGTGGATACTCACAAATACAATCGCATTCTTCACTTGAAAACGACTATTTAAAATACGGTTTTTGGGCTAAATCTTTAGAGGAAGAACTGGCTAATCCCGGACTGACTGCCACACGTATCGTGCGCATTGAAGATGTTACTCAAGCAACATTGTTAGGTTCTTGGGAAGTAAATTCTGAAACTGAACGCCAAGCGATTATTCAAGCCAATATTCAAAATTTAATAAGTAATTCTGTCTCGGGTACACATTACGAAGCAGAAATTAAACCTTTTAATTACGGAAACGATTATTACATGATTGTTAAGGAGGTTTTCAAAGATATCCGCTTAGTTGGTACACCACCTAATTCCATTGGTAAATTTGGAGGTGATACGGATAATTGGGTTTGGCCAAGGCATACGGGTGATTTTAGTGTTTTCAGAATCTACGCTGGCACCAATAATAAGCCTGCAGATTATTCAGAATCGAATGTACCCTATACACCTATTCACTTTTTACCTATTTCATTCGAAGATCGAAAAGTTGGTGATTTTACTATGGTTTATGGTTTTCCTGGTGAAACTGAACAACATGTTTCATCATCTTATCTTGATTTTATAATAGATATGGAGCGACCAGCTAGAATAGCCATGCGTGAAAAGTCATTGAGTGTCATCGATGCAGCCATGAGAGCCTCTGATGAGGTTCGAATTAAATATGCCGCCAAACAAGCCAGTATTGCTAACGCATACAAAAAGTGGATCGGACAAATTGATGGTTTAAAGCGGTTAGATGGTGTACAAGTTAAATTGGATTGGGAACTTGAATATAAGGCTAAAGCAGCTACCAATGAAGATTGGCAAGATATGTATGGTAACGTGGTGGACGATTTAAATGCCTTAGTAGAAAAGGATAGCAAATGGGAATATGAAAATTCTTTGGCAATAGAATATTTAAGTGTAGGTCCAGAATTGTTTAAGTTGGCTCGTGGCGTAAATGATTTAGTAATTAATTATGAAGATTATTTATCGAAAGGTACACTAACTGCCCAAATTGATAAACTTAAAGCTGGTTCGGAAGGTTTTTTCAAGAATTATGACGCGAAAGTAGACAAACAAATTTTTGAACTGCTAACACAAGAATATTTATCAAGAAAAAATAATACATTACTCAATGAGGCTTATCCAAATCTTCATGAATTAACTAATTTGATTTATGATAAATCGATTTTGACCAATAAAGAGAGGTATCTTGAATTTTTGAATGGTTTTAAAAAATCATCTTTAAAAAAGATGTTAAAAGATCCTGCTTTGAAGTTATATGCGGCTGTAGTGACAGAGTATCGCGACAATGTATTGCCAAATTTCCAGATTTTTGATGCAACCATGACTGAACTTTTAAAATTATATGTTGAAGGAAAATATGTTATGTTTCCTGATGAAAAACACTGGGCTGATGCCAATAGTACACTTAGGATCACATACGGTAAATTAGAAGGTTCTGCACCCACGGATGGCATGATGTATACAGAACATACTACCTTAGATGGTGTAATTGCCAAATACAATACAGGTAATCCGGATTTTGAATTGTTGCCAAGAATGTTGGAATTATATGAGAACAAAGATTATGGTGATTATGGTCAAGATGGTGAATTATGGGTTTGTTTTACAGGAAGCAATCATACCACAGGAGGTAATTCTGGTTCTCCAGTGATTGACGAAAGTGGAAATTTAATGGGACTTAATTTCGACAGAACCTGGGAAAGTACTATGTCTGATTATATGTTTGACCCAAGTCGTTGTAGAAATATTGTTGTTGACATCCGATACGTTTTATGGGTAATGGATATATATAGCGGTGCCAAACATCTTGTTGATGAAATGTTACTCGTGAGGGAATAATGAACTATACATGAATCTGTTCGAGAGTATTACCCTCACCAACAGAAAGTATGAAAGATAATAACTTCAGGTATTGTTGCTGCCTTCGCGATTAAATATGCAGTGCCCTCTTTTCAGTTGCATCCAAGGCCGCTTCTTTTAATGCTTCCGAATATGTAGGGTGGGGGTGAGAAATTCTCGCAATATCTTCAGCGGATGCTCGATATTCCATGGCTACCACCGCTTCCATTATTAGATCTGCTACTCTTGGGCCAATCATGTGTACACCAAGTATTTCATCGGTATTTTGATCTGATAAAACCTTAATTAAACCAGCTGTGTCCATACTGGCTCTAGCTCTGCCTAAAGCTTTTATGGGAAAAGAACCTACCTTATATGCTGTTCCGGCTTTTTGTAATTCTTCCTCTGTCTTTCCAACAGCTGCGACTTCTGGCCATGTATATACTACACCTGGAATCAAATTGTAATTGATATGTGGTTTTTGTCCTGCAATGCGTTCTGCAACATATACACCTTCTTCTTCGGCTTTATGAGCAAGCATAGCACCTCGAACTACATCACCGATTGCGAAAATATGGGGTTGCGCCGTTTGTAAGTGATCATTTACTTCAATTTGTCCGCGTTGGTTTAAAACTACACCAGCGGCATCTAGATTTAATCCATCTGTAAATGGTTTTCTTCCAACGGAAACAAGACAATAATCGGCTTCAAATGTTACCTCTTCATTCTTTTTATTAAGTGCAGTCAAGACAACATTTTCTCCTTTATTGATAACACCTTGAACACGGTGCTCCATAAAGAATTTAAAACCGTCTTTCTTTAAAACTTTTGTCAATTCTTTGCCCAAGCTACCATCCATTGTTGGAATGATGTTACTTGCAAATTCAATAACTTGAACTTCAGTTCCAAGTCTGTTAAAGACAGAACCCAATTCTAAACCAATAACACCACCACCAATGACTAACATCTTTTTAGGAATTTCATCCATATTAAGTGCTTCAGTAGAGGTGATAATTCTTTTTTTGTCAGGTTCCATACCAGGAAAATAATTTGGTTTAGAACCTGTCGCTATTATAATATACTTTGATGTAATTTGTGTTGATGTTCCATCATTGCCTTCAACGTTAACTGTTTTACTATCTATGAAAGATCCTTTGCCATGTAATACTTCAATTTTGTTTTTGTCCATTAAAAACTTTATTCCAGCACAGGTTTGAGAAACGACATCATTTTTACGTTTCACCATTTGCTGAATATTCGCTTTAGGGCTATTAATTTCTATACCGTGTTGGCTAAAGTTATGTAAAGCATTATGAAAATGCTCTGAAGAATCCAATAAGGTCTTAGAAGGGATGCAGCCTACATTTAAACATGTTCCACCCAATGTGTCATATTTTTCAACAATTGCTGTTTTCATTCCCAATTGTGCACATCTGATTGCAGCAACATATCCTCCAGGTCCAGAACCAATTATTGTAACATCAAAACTTTTCATCTTTGTATATTTTTTACAAAATTATTATTAATAAGCGATTTTGCCTAGTGATTAACATAAAAAAGGCTGCCTTACAAAGACAGCCTTTCCTGATTTTTTAATATTGAAAATTACATTTTGATAAACTTAACAGTATCGTTTTGTTTACCTGCAATTAGTTTTACAATATAAGTACCATTAGGCAAGTCATTACTGTCTATTGTTAATAATTGAGAACCAGCCGAAACATTCTTTTCAGTTATCGTTTTTACCAATCGACCTGTAATGCTGTAAACATAAACAGATACATTACTATTTTCCTTAAGATTGAACGATAAAGTTGTGTTTTCTGTTGTCGGGTTTGGATATGTTTTCAATTTCGTTTTGAAGTTAGAACCATCAATTGAAGAGTTTTCACCAATTCCTAAATATGCCGCTGTACTCCAAATACCACGACCAAAAGTACCGATGTAAATCTCACCTGGACGAGCATTTCCTTCATTCCAAGTTCTCCATGATTGACGAACTTCATACACTGGCGTACCGTCAAATCCGGTAGATGCATTTTCCCATAAACCGCCTCCATCTTCAGTAACCCAAACTCCTTCAGAAGTTCCAACCACTAAAATTTCTGAATCATCTCTGTCAATGATACCATCATAACAAGCTGGTGCGCCTGGTATAGAAGGTAAAGAAGTAAAAGTTGGAGTTGCTGATGTACCGGCGTTTAATGATCTTCTATTGGACCCACTAAATCCTGCAAAACATACCAAGTCATTTGAATTATTTGGATTCAAGGCTATTCCTTCGAAGTTAGTATTAGTGATTTTGGTTCTGTCAGTAGCTGTAGGAACAGTGTTTAGACCAGTACCATGATAACCTGCCTTGGTTTCAAAATTTGGATCAGAATTATAGACATCTCCAAGATTATCTATTCTCCACACACCATTTCCAGCACTTACATAGCATCTGTTTAGATCTCTACTGAATTCGATATCAATACTATTGAAGGTTCCTCCACCAATACCTTTGGCTACAATGACCCAATTTGGGTTTGGAGCGGCTAATCTCAGTGCAGTACGTGTACCCCATAATTCTCCTCCATTGGCATTAACATACATTAAAAACCATGACTGATATGGATCCTGAACCACTAGTGTATCCCAAGATATGTTAAATGCCACAGTATCATTACCCAAACTGTATGATTGACCAGTTGAAGGGTTAAGTGCATAGAAATGTTCGTAAGTACCTAAACTTCCAACCACAACTGTATCTGCTCCTGTAGGAAAATTAACCAACAAAGAGTCACCAATTGCAGGAGGATTTGTTCCAGAAGCACTTGCAAAAGGTGTCCAAGTGTAGTTTCCTAAAAATACAGTTTGGTTGTTAAGAGAATTGACAACCGAAACATCATTCAAAGTTAGTGTTGGATCGTATTCTAAAGTGTCATCAAAGTAAAGTGGAGAAGTTGCTGTGAAAGTCATCGTATCTCCAGTAGCCATACTAGGTACTTTAACAACATCACCAACAGCGTAGTTTCTAGTTGGAATAAAGACAACAGAATCTTGAGAATTCAAATCGTAATACTCCGCCATTACAAATTCTGTATGGAACGGGTGAAAACTGCTTCCGTCTGTACCCGCTGGATCATAAGTACCAGGAAAAGTTGGAACAAAAGAACTCCAAGTTGAACCTGCATCGCCAGATCGAGAAATCGTATTGTAGTATACAGATGAGAACATAACCCTAGGGTTGAAGAAAGAAATCTCACATTCAAAACCGTCACCACCATTTACTTCCCTAAATTCTTGAAATGTAGATAAAGTGTGGTCATTATACAAAGTTCCGTTATCTTGGGTTCCCCCCATCACTGACCCATCGCGGTCGAAAGCAATTCCATAGAATTGCGTAACATTATATCCTCTATTTGCAGGATACCAGTTGGTGCCGTAATCATCGGATATACCTACACCCCCATCATTACCAATATAAAGCCTGTCAACAGCATCCCATTTCATTTCGTGTTGGTCAGCGTGTGCATAGATTGTTGAGAAAGGAGGTACAAACCATTGAGACAATTTTTCAAAACCTCCAGAGGGTGGATTGTTTACAGTTTGTTTCCATTGCCAAACGTCAATTCCTCCAATTAATATACGTTCATTATCGCTTGGATCTACACTTATGATGGAATTGTAGGTTCCTTGATTTCTATAAATGTCTAGGTTGCTAGGTGTGCCAGATGCTCCAACAAACTGAAACCATGTATTTCCATTGTCATGAGAAACATTCATTCCTGAAAGGTTAGAATTTGTTCTCGAAGCGTAAATGGAATAATTTCCATTTACACGTTCTGCAGATATGGCGTATTCAATTCTCGGCGCTCCAGTTTGAACCAATCCTGCACCGGAACCAGATTTATCTGACCAATTCTGACCACCATCGTTCGAGATGTATGTTTTATTTGAACCGAAAGCTGCAACCAATACTTGACCATCCTTGGAAATTTGAACAGTGTTACATGCGCCAGTTGTTACCGTTACACTTGTTAAACTTGCATCTCCTGGTTGCCATTTCTTTAGACCTGCTGAAGCACCTGAAGTAGCCAACCAAACATAATTGTCTGCATCTGAAGATACTATTTCAGTACAATTTGTTGTTCCAGGGATTTTAGTCCAAGTATTTCCAAAATCTTCTGAATACCAAACCCCGTTGCCATTCCAACTTTCTTGATTCGAACCTGTTGCTACATACAAAATGCCATTTGGCGTTTGAGCCATACTTGAAATGAAAGGAGAAGCACCAGCTTCTATGTATGATGTAACTCTAGTCCAATTGTTGGCCCGGTTTGTTGAAACAAACAAGCCTCCAGACACACCACCAGCCCATAACCTGTTGTTGTTGGTGCGGTCGATTTGGATTGCGCGAGTTCTACCACCGATATTGTCTGGACCCTGTTCAATAAAGGCAATATTCTTACTTCTTGGGCTTTTTGCAATTTCTTTACGAATTTGCTCTAATTTTTCAGCAGTGATAGGCAGACCTGTAGATTGGTCAATGTATCTTGCTCTTAACCATGATTGAGCATCATCAGCAGATTGCTTCTGAAGTGAAGATAAATCTTGTTTTTTGTAAGAGCCGGCTTTACGCGACTCCATCCAAGGTGAAACGGCAAACATTGTAACCACTGCAAAAACAGTGACTGATCCAATGATAATTTTGTTTCTATTCATAACTTTTCGTTTAAATTCGTTTAAGTTGGCTAAAGCCTGTATTAATGATTATAAGTTGATTTTAAATTTTTTTCTTTATTAAACCAAGAAACACAAAAATAATTCATTTTCAACCCAAGGTCAATAGTTTTTACATTTTTTTTTAAAAAAAGTCAATTTAGCCCTGTACATTCAAAACAAATGTTTTTCAGCGTGATATGATGATCTTACCAAAGGTCCACTTTCAACATATTTAAAACCCATGTCAATGCCAATTTCCTTGTACTTTTCGAAACTTTCTGGTGTAATAAATTCTGCTATTGGTAAATGCTTAGGAGTTGGTTGTAAATACTGACCTAATGTTAAAATATCAACATCAACAGCGCGCAAATCTTCCATTGTTTCGATAATTTCATCATCGGTTTCACCAAGTCCAAGCATTACTCCAGATTTGGTTCGCATTCCACCTTTTTTAAGACGAAAAAGCACTTCAAGGCTTCGGTCATATTTTGCTTGGATCCTTACTGCTTTTGTTAACCTCCTAACGGTCTCTAAATTGTGAGAGACTATTTCCGGTGCAACCTCAATAATTCTCTCTAGGTTTTCCCATTTTCCTGCAAAATCTGGAATAA
>CANJNE010000041.1 GCA_947475275.1 Flavobacteriales bacterium
GCGGGAAAGGTATGGAAAATAGAGAGTTGTATGATTACCTCTATAAATAATTATGCCTGTATGGTGGTTAATGGTGTTACTTACTATATGAGACAACATAATACCTCATCTTCAGCTTGGGATAATTTTCCGTTTTGGTTTGCTGAAGGTAAAACAATAACCTTTGGTGGAGGATGTTCATCTGGAATTTTAAGTATCATAGAGTTTAATGTAGTGCCATGATTTTAAGAAAAATAGCTATTATATTTTGTCTAATGATAAGTGGTGTATTTTATGCACAAAACCTTCAATTCAGTCAGGTAATAATCGTTTCCAATACAGATCAAACTGTTCCTACAGGAAAAGTTTGGAAAATAGAATCCTATCAACAACAACAAATCGGTTATGGAACGAATTCACCAACAACATCATGTACCGACCTCAATCGTCCAAGGCCATACTATATTGATGGCAACACTTATAATGATATTAAAGGAACAGGGTGGGGTTCCAGTTCGATTTTATATGCAGCTGGAAACACTTTTCCAATTTGGTTAAAGGCTGGTCAAACTTGCCGTACATCGTGTTCTGGCGACTTCTTGAGTATCATAGAATTCAGTGTGGTTCCATGATGAAGATTGTCTTAATGAATATTTTATTTTTTGGGCTAAGATTTATATCTTTTTCTCAAGACACTACCTTTCTGAAAATAACCTATGCTGGAAATAAACTAACGGTTCCAGAAAATAAAATTTGGACAGTAAATCGCGTTTTCATTTCGGAGGGAGGTCAATATGCCATTCAAACTCAAACAAATAATTTTTCTCCTTCTTACAATCCTAATGATACCATTCTAATCCCATATTACATTCCTGAAATGGAACTGCTTACCAACAAGGATTTGGTTCAGTTTCATCTTTATATTGCAGAATACAACCTAAAATAAAATTTAAACAAATGAAGCGTATTTTAAAAATTTCAACAGCTATAGTATTTACTGCGCTTAACTTTTTCGTTAATGCACAAGACTCCTCATTAGTTATTCCCATACAGGACGGAAGATACCAATTGTCAGATTCAGGTGCATCCTATTTTGCCAACCTATCCTTGGAATGTGTTAGCAGAACAGATAAACACTTTTATTATCGCTATTATGATACACAGCGCAAAGGAAATCCGAAAGATTATTGGCCGTCTTTTCATGGTTGTTATGATTGGCACAGCAGTGTGCATAACCATTGGTGTTTGGTAAAAATTCTAAAAGAATTTCCTAATATTCCTGAAGCAGCTGAGATTCGGGAAAAACTCAATCAAAGCTTTAACGCCGAAAATATACTTAAAGAGTTGGAGTTTGTTTCTTCAAACGAAGAAGGCCTATTTGAATTTCCATATGGTCAATCCTGGCTGCTGAAATTAGCTGATGAATTGATCCGTTGGCCGGAAGATGAGGATGCTCAACAATGGCTAATAAACCTTCAACCATTGGCAGATTATATTGCTGAAGTTCATGTTGAAGTATGGCCACAAATTGAGGAAGTGGATTTATCTGGGTCGCATGATAGTCCTGCAATGGGATTGTCATTTGCTTATGACTATGCAGTTAATTCAAAAAACAAGAAGCTGAAGAAAGTAGTTGCCAATGCTGCTTTAAAATATTACGAGGAAATACCTTCTATTTCCTTGGAAAAGGAACCTTATGTTGAATCTTTTGATTTTATGTCTGCGGGTCTATTGGTTGCAGATCTCATGAGAAAAGTAATGCCGGAAAAGAAATACATTGTATGGTTAAAAGGAGTTTCACCAAATTTATTTATTGCTGAAAAAGTTAAACAACCTTTAAAGGTGAAAAAAGTCAAGAAGCATGACGGTTTTGAAGCTCATTTCGACGGATTTCATTTGAATAGAATTTGGTGCTTAAATGGAATTCTCAAAACGCTACCCGAAAACACTTTATCACCTGAAATCAAGACGGAATGGGTAAGCGCTATGAATGAAATGTGGGATTATGCGCAAGAAAGTATTGGTAAAGGCAATTATGACATTGACCACTGGTTGTCTTCATTTTCCGTATTTGCTTTAATGGGTTATGAAGATTAGTTTACTTCAATAAATTATTGTCCAATAAATATTCTGCTATTTGAACAGCATTAGTAGCGGCACCCTTTCTTAAATTATCGGCAACAATCCATAGGTTTAATGTTTTAGCTTGTGACTCATCTCTTCTGATTCTGCCCACAAAAACATCATCTTTTCCTGATGCATATTTAGGCATTGGATAGGAGAAATTTGCAGGATCATCTTGTAAAGTTATTCCCGAGATATTGGACAATATATTTCTAACTTGTTCTAAATCAAATTCGTTTTCAAACTCAACATTAACTGCTTCAGAATGACCTCCAACAACTGGAACTCGCACAGCTGTTGCGGATACGTTTATCGATGGGTCAAGAATCTTTCGGGTTTCATTAGTTAATTTCATTTCTTCTTTTGTATACCCATTTTCAAGAAAGACATCACATTGAGGAATGCAGTTTTTATCGATTTCATACTTGTATGCCATTTCTCCCTCTATACCGTTTCTTTCATTTTCCATTTGTTGAACTGCTTTAACTCCAGTACCGGTTATGGATTGATACGTTGAAACAATGACCCTCTTAACTTTATATTTATCGTGCAGTGGAGCTAAAACCATAACCAATTGAATCGTACTACAATTGGGATTCGCAATGATTTTATCTTCATAAGTTAATAAGTGGCCATTGATTTCCGGGACAATAAGCTTTTTATCAGTAGCCATTCTCCATGCAGAGGAGTTATCAATTACAACGGTTCCATTAGCCGCAAATTTTGGTGCCCATTCCAAGGAGGTTTCACCCCCAGCTGAAAATAGCGCAATGTCAGGCTTCATTTCGACAGCGGTTTCCATGCCAACGACTTTATATGATTTTTCGTTGAAAAAAATAGTTTGTCCAATAGATTTTTCAGATGCTACAGGAATCAACTCAGATAAGGGTAAATTCCTTTCTTTCAATACTTCCAACATGACTTGACCAACCATGCCAGTTGCTCCTACTACGGCTACTTTCATCTTTAATTATGTGTTTAAAATAAAGCTAAAATTACTATATTTAAACTCAGAAAAACCGTCATGAGATACTTTTTAGTCACCATTTTTTTAACCGTTTCCATTCAACTGTTGGCCCAACTCACGGATGATTTTTCTGATAATAATTTTACCGGTTCTCCTTCTTGGACTGGAGATGACAGCGTTTATACTGTCGTTGATGTATCAGGAAACAAAAGATTGCGTTCGAATAAATTAATCACAAACAGTTCGTATTATTTGTCGACACCATCAACTTTGGCAATTGAAGGACAATGGGAATTTTTCACGAATCTCCAGTTCAACACATCTAGTGCAAATTATGTCGACATATACTTGATGGCTGACAATCAGAATTTGTTAAGCACCTCTTTATCAGGCTATTTTGTGAGAATTGGAGGGACAACAGATGAAATTTCGTTATACAAAAAAGTAAGTGGGACAAACACCAAGATTATAGATGGTGTTGACGGGATCACCAATTTTTCATCCAATCAATTTAAAATTAAAGTCACCAAAACTATTGCAGGAGATTGGAAGTTGGAACGGGACAATACAGGAACAGGAAACTCCTATTTTCAAGAAGGTCTTATTAATGATTTAACAATCAATTCGAGTGCCTATTTTGGAATTTCAATTACGCAGTCTACGGCAAGTTTTTTTCAAAAACATTTCTTTGATGATATTTATGTCGGTCCGATAATTTTAGACGTTACGCCACCTCAAATGATTTCTGTTACACCTTCGGGACCACAAGCAGTGGATGTATTATTTAACGAACCGTTAGAAAGTAGCTCTGCTCAATCGCTTTTGAATTATGATTTTAACCCTGGGTTAACCGTTCAGCCTCCTCAAATTGACGCAGTTAATCCAGCGCTTGTTCACTTGTTTTTGTGGGCTCCCGGAATGACAAATGGAACAAGTTATCAATTAACAACTTCATCCATTTCAGATTTGAGTGGCAATTTGTCTGGAAATCAAACCTTAGGTTTTACATTTTTAATTCCAGAAACGCCCCTTGTTGGTGATATTTTTATAAACGAATTTATGTGTGACCCCTCTCCAATTGTTGGCTTGCCAGAGGTTGAATTTATAGAATTGTACAATAAAAGCAACAAATATTTTGATCTTACTGGTTGGAAAATAGGTGACGCTTCATCAGACGGAACAATTCAAGAAGGATGGCTTTATCCTGGAGAACACAGAATCCTTTGCGCAACATCAAATGTGGATACTTTTACTATGACTCAAGCTTATGCGGTTACTAGTTTTCCAAGTTTAAACAATACTGGTGATGACATTGTATTGAAAGATGCCAATGGTCTTGAATTGGATCGCATTTCATACACTGATAATTGGTACAAGGATCCAAATAAAGTAGATGGCGGCTATTCAATTGAACGCATTAATCCCAATGATCCTTGTTCGGCTGAAGATAATTGGATGGCATCCAATTCCAATACTGGTGGCACACCTGGAAGCATTAACAGTGTTTATAATGACACCCCCGACACAACTCCACCGTTAATAAGCGAGTTAATCGCATTGGCGCCAAATTACTTAGAAGTACATTTTTCTGAAGGAATGGATTCGACATTGCTAGCATCAGCGAATTACATGGTAAATCCGTTTTTGAATTTACAATCTGTATATGTGCTTGGACCCCACCCTGATATGGTCACACTGCAATTTGCTGATAATTTTGAACCAAGTAAAACCTATCAATTTTTCATTGAAAATGTGGCTGATTGTTGGATGAATCCAGCAAATCTTAATGGTTCTTTTGCACTTCCTGATATTGCTATAAAAGGTGATGTGATTGTTAATGAATTACTTTTTGATCCTTACACTAATGGTTATGATTGGATTGAGCTGGTAAATACTTCCAATAAAATTATTGATTTACAAGGTTGGCAGCTGGCAAACTATGATGATACAATTGCCAATTTTAAATCAGTAAATGGTCATTATTACTTGAAGCCAGCGAGCTTTGCGGTTCTTGGGAAGGATTCTGTTTTTGTTAAGCAAAATTATCCGTTTTATGGTGAAGGCACATTTGTTTATTGTGAAACACCCAGCTACAATGTTGATTCGAGTACTGTGTATCTGATCTACAATAATCTGGTTATGGATGTCGTGTCCTATTCATCGGATTGGCACTTTCAATTATTAGATGACACTGATGGTGTTTCCTTAGAGCGCGTTGACACAAAAAGATCTTCATCAGATGCTACCAATTGGCATTCGGCCGCAGAAGCTATTGGATTTGCAACTCCTGGATTGGAAAATTCCCAATACTATCCTGCTTCACAGAATGGAGATTTTGAGTATGAAAGCGCAACTGTTTCGCCAGATAATGACGGATATGAAGATTTGTTATTGGTAAATTATACCTTAATAGAACCAAGTTTATTGGGGCGATTTACTATTTACGACGATAGAGGTCGCCTAATTAAAATTGTATTTGATCAAGAACTATTGGGAACGAATGGTGTTTTTTCTTGGGATGGTGTTACGGATGAAAATGTAAAAGCAAGAAT
Organism: Flavobacteriales bacterium; assembly: GCA_947475275.1. GTDB lineage: Bacteria > Bacteroidota > Bacteroidia > Flavobacteriales_D > Crocinitomicaceae > M0103. Next base: position 5,623 of record CANJNE010000041.1, read on the forward strand.
TGGAACCTATGTTGGTGTTTTTGAAGCCTTTTCGATTAATGGTGATGTCACTTTCTTGAAAACTAAGGCATTTGTCGTGTCAGGAAAATTGTAAATCTTAACTTTGTAAAAAATATATAGTATGAAAAGGTTGATATTTATTGTAACAATTTTAATGGCTTTCAGCAGTCAAGCGCAGCAGTATTCTACTGCAATTGGTTTAAAAGGAGGATTTTCCTTTAACGGTGGTGGTGGAATTAACCTTAAACATTTTCTAGGAGGCTCCTCCGCTGTAGAGGTTTCAGTTGGTGGTGGATCCCGACATATTTGGTTACAAGGTCTTTATGAGCGCAATCAAGAATTGTCTCACGGGGTTGAATGGTATTATGGGTTTGGTGGAGATATAGGGTTGTTCACAAACGGAGGATATGACAGTAAATATCCAAGTGGATTATTTTTAGGTGCTGATGGGGTAATTGGAGTTGAATATACCTTTGAAGATTTTCCTTTAAATCTTGCCCTAGATACTGGGCCAACTTTAAGAGTTATTCCTTATGTGGGATTTGGTTGGGGTGGAGGCCTCGCGGCTAGATATGCTTTTTAGGAGCATCCATTAATTCATAATAAAACTTAATTATTGAAACCGTAAGAAAGTCTTGCGGTTTTTTTCTTAATTAACCCTCGGATTCCTGTCGTATTCAAGTTAAATCCTTTCTTGATGAGTAAGCTAGAAATAACCACTTTTTTTTCTGTCCTCCATGGCCGCTTCGCTTATTCGATCATCCATGCGTGTTGCTCCGCGTTCAGAAATGTTTGTAGCCTTTAATTCATTAATGATGTCTTCAACGTTATACGCTTCACTCTCAATAGCTGCAGTACAGGTCATATCTCCAACAGTGCGATAACGCACATTTTTTTTCACAATTTTATCCGAAGGTTCAATCGTAATGAATTCATTGATATTCATGAGTTGCCCATTATCCGTCAATATACACTCGCGCTCGTGCGTGAAATAGATTGACGGTAGTGCTATATTTTCTCTTGAAATATAATTCCAAACATCCAATTCGGTCCAATTGGAAATGGGAAAAGCCCTGACATTTTCGCCTTTATCAATTCGCCCGTTGAAAATATTCCATAATTCTGGCCGCTGTTTTTTAGGGTCCCATTGTCCGAATTCGTCACGAACGGAAAAAATACGTTCTTTGGCCCGAGCTTTTTCTTCATCACGTCTAGCGCCGCCAATGCATGCATCAAACTCGAATTCGTTTATCACATCAAGAAGCGTATAAGTCTGTAGTGCATTTCTACTCGGAAACTTTCCTTTCCCATCAGGTAAATTACGTTGTTTAATTGTGTCTTCAACCATTCTGACAATTAGGCTTTCACCTATCTCACCCACTAGTTGATCTCTAAAACTAAGCGTTTCAGGAAAATTATGGCCCGTATCGATATGAACTAAAGGAAAAGGAAATTTTCCAGGACGAAAAGCTTTTAAAGCCAAATGCACAAGACAGATACTGTCTTTACCACCACTAAAAAGCAAGGCTGGACGATCAAATTGCCCTGCAACTTCTCTCAGTATATAAATAGCTTCAGCCTCCAGTCGATCTAAATAGTTCATTTAATTCCAGTTCTAAAATGATGGAAAGAATAATCCAACTGTATCAAAAGTACTAAAATAGTAGGTTTCAATAAGTATATCCTTTATGTTTTAGCGTTCAATCAAGAACACCTAATACTTTCAACCAATGTCTTTTTTTAATTCAAAAATGAGATTTTTTGCATTCAATCCTTGTATTGTAACATTTTTGTCTTACTTTTGTATCCGCTTTTAACGAAAAGTTTACACAATTTTTGAAACTGACTGTTGTCAGTAACCTAAAAAGTTAAAAAATTGGTTTGGTAGTTCAGTTGGTTAGAATACATGCCTGTCACGCATGGGGTCGCGGGTTCGAGTCCCGTCCAGACCGCAAAAGTTAAAAGTTTAAACCCTGTAATTCAATGAGTTACAGGGTTTGTTTTTTAAATGGGGACAACAATAAAACTTTAATTTATTCGATTTTCTAATATTTAAAAATGGAATTACTGAGGTTTTTTACAGCTGGGAATGTTGATGATGGCAAAAGCACATTAATAGGTCGCTTACTTTATGATAGTAAATCGATTTCGACTGATATTATCGAAACGCTTACCAAACAAAGCAAAATTACTGGAGTTGGAACTGAAATCGATTTGGCTCTTTTAACAGATGGTCTTCGCTCTGAAAGGGAACAAGGAATTACCATAGATGTTGCTTACAAGTATTTTTCTACAGAAAATCGCAAATTCATAATTGCTGATACACCAGGACATGAACAATATACTAGAAACATGTTCACTGGTGCTTCAAATACTGATTTGGCTATCATTTTGATTGACGCAAGGATTGGGATTACCGATCAAACCAAAAGGCACAGTATCCTATCTTCAATATTGAATATACCTCATGTTTTGGTTTGTATCAATAAAATGGATTTAGTTGATTTCAACCAAGAGCGATTTGAAGAAATAAAAGCTGAATACGTATCCTTTGCAAATCAATTGGGATTAAAAAATATAAGTTTTATTCCTGTGAGCGCCTTATCAGGAGATAATGTGGTGAATTGTTCAGAAAATATGCCTTGGTACAGTGGTGAAACGCTTTTCGAATTTTTGGAACATGTTGAGATCCCTAAAAATGAAAATGTGAACCCCTATTTCCAAATTCAATATGTTATTCGCCCGCAATCGGAAACACATCGTGATTACCGTGGATATGCTGGTACCCTTTTAAGTGGAATGTTAAAAAAGGGAGATGTCGTTAAATTGTTTCCGTTGGAAGTAACTTCGGTAATTGAACGCCTTGAAAATAATCAAGTAGAAGTTGATGAAATTCATGAAAACGAACCCGGTGTTATTCATTTAAAAGACCATGTTGATTTGGGTAGAGGAAGCATGATCGTTGGTGGTGATATGGAAACCACATTCGAAAAACAGATTGAAGCTACAATTTGTTGGATGGACAACAAACCATTTCAACCGGGACAAAATTTGTTGTTCCAAAGTAATAGTTTTATATCAAAAGCAATTATAAAGTCAATAGAAGCTGACATCAATGTTCAAACTTTAGAAAAAAAACCGAATGATGGAACCATTGCCTTCAATGGTATAGCTAATGTTTCTATTAAACTTGCTGAGTCATTTTGTTATGAGCCTTTTAAATTGAATCGTAAAGCGGGGGCATTTATTCTAATTAACGAAAACACAAACAACACTGTTGCTGCGGGAGTTATAAATGCATAGAATGCTATAAAACAATAATCTTATTTCTAACTGCATACATTATCAAACCTACACTATTTTGAACGTCTGCCTTTTCCAACATAATACTTTTATACTTTTCGATACTTCTAGTACTCTTATTCAATATTAAAGAAATTTCTTTATTTGTTTTTTCTTTTGAAATGAGGTCAAGTATTTGTAACTCCAAAAGCGTGAAACCTATCTCATTTTTGTTTACTTCAAAGGAGAAGTTTTTCTGATTTTTAAGTGACTGCAATAAAACAGAGGTATAGCGATCGTTCATGTAAAACTGATTTTTCATGAGTTGATCAATAGCATTGGGAATTTCATCGAAATTATCGTCTTTACTTAAATAACCATTAACACCATTTTCAAATGCATTTTGAACAATTTTCTCTTCATTATACATACTTAGAATTAACGATTTTACTTTTGGAAATCTTCGGCGTATCTCTTTGATAGTTTCAATTCCGTTTAAAAGGGGAAGGTTGTAGTCGATAATAACTAAATCAGGGCAATCTGTAGACATTTTCTGAATCAGATCCAAACCATTTTCTGTTTCATGACAAACGTCGTAATTTGAAAATTTACGTAATAATTCGCTTAACCCACTTCTAAACATTTCCTGGTCCTCTGCAATTCCAATTCTAACTCTTCTGACCATTTGTTTTTAAAGTTACGTTAACAATAGTTCCACTGGGTTTGTTCTCTATATAGGAAATAGAAGCATTTATCAACTGAAGACGACTTTCAATATTTAATAATCCATGTCCTATACTTTTTTGATCTTTTACAGATTCTGGTGTAAAATAAATACCATCATCTGTAATCGTTAAACACAAATCCTTTTCTGAATGATTAAAATCAAATGTGAGTTTTTTAGGCTTGTTGTGCTTTAAAATGTTATTCAATAGTTCTTGAATTATTCTGTAAATTGACAAGGTTTCTAATTCATTCAGATAGAAAGGGTTATGACTCTCAAAATGCATTTCTATTTCAAGTTGAGAGACTTTTTTTATTGTTTTAAGAAGTGTGTCTAATGCGACTTCCAGCCCTAATTTTTCTAGTGTAGCCGGCATGAGTTCCTCCGAAATGCTTTTAATGCTATTACTAATTATAAGACAATTGTCATTGAGTTCATTCTTAATTTCACTCTGAATGTCTGCATTGTGTATTATTAACCTTAAGGCATTTATTTCCGAGCCAACGCCGTCATGTAACTCTCTTGAAATACGTTTCATTTCTATTTCTTTAGTAACCATAGATGACTCAAGGAGACGCTTTTGATTTTCTAATTTATTTTTAGCGATCTCACCCGATTTTTCAGTCATTTTTCTTTGGTATTGAAAAACAAAAACAATGATAGCTGCAAAAATAAAGACCAAACAAACAGTTGCTGTGACAATAAGTTGAAATAAGTTATTTTCGAGACTGGCGGTGTTCATAGCTTTATCTAACCATGAAGATAGAAAAAAGCTTTATAAACACTATTTTTTAAAGCTTTTTTATAGATTTAGAATTTAAGTGTATCAATCGAAATGCATTTAAGAGTATTAGAAGAAATAAAAAGTAAATTATATACAAAAGGAAATAAAAATATACTCGCAACTCTGAATAGGACCAGAGATTTCGTGAGGCATCCAAAAAGACGGATGTTAAGTGAAAAAAAAAGAAAGCCGTAATAAACCAAAAAATTGGGGATTTACCCAAATCAATAATCTTTTCCCCGTTGTAGATTTCGTAATATCCAACAAGGGACAAAATAACCATCCACGAACTGAAAATAATTCTTAGAAAGTCTGGCGCATCGTTTATTAACGATTCAATGAAAATATAATCAACCACTGTAAATCCAATGAACCCGAGAGCAAAAATCTTAATTGCTTTCTTCCAAATTGAACTATACAAAGTGGTATAGAAGAATAAATTAAAAAAAATGAATTCAGAATGCAAAATTAGATGTGCAACAAAACGGTTGTTCATTAGAAAGTAATATCCAATAAGATAATTGAGAATTAATAATGGTGGTAATAAAAGGAAATAAATCGCAACCCACTTTATATTTGTAGAAAGATTTTTCCACGTAACTGCAATTGCAAAGACGAGGGTTAAAATAAAAAATTCTACAAAGTGGAAAAAAAAATTCATATAATCAGCTGTTCAGGGCATTACTTGCTCCAGAATAAGGTGGTATGATACGACCCACATCAAGAATCAAGTCTAAAATGTCATCTTGGTTGCCATCCGCTCCAACCAAAACCAATTGGAAATCCCTATTTTCTTCACCAAAATAAACGCGTATTCCCATACATTCTGGTTGATTCAATAGATCTAAGAGCTTTTCTCTTCCAAAAAACACTCCTAGTGATTTTCTTGGATTATTGTTGCGGTAATTACGTGTTAAATTAGCCCCGTCGTTTAGGGTAATCATTGTACCTTCAGTTCCATCAAATGCCATATTATAAAGTATAAAAATTATAGACTCAAAAGTAAAATTCAAAAGAAAACAAATTGATATAAAATTCAGCGATGTTTAATTTTTTAATTAACACCCTCAAATGGTTGATTATTAAATGCTTGATGATTTTTACCATATTTTTAATATTCAAAAAGCGGTTTTCCGAACTTGAAGGCTTCGGTTTTCCGAAATAAAAGTTCAGTGCATTTCATTAACTTCGGTATATGTGGTAAAAATATTACCTACCTATTCCAAACCGGAAAAGCCCTCTTAGGAGGGTTTTTTTTTTGAGGCATTCACTAAACGTTTTTTTTAATTTACCTTTGGCAGAAGTGAATTTGTTCAAAAGAAATATGATTATATACAAAACACCAGAGGAAATTGAAATTATGAGAGAAGCGGCTTTAGTGGTCAGCAGAACACTTGGTAAGGTCGCAGAAGAGATAAAAATTGGTGTTACTCCGAAATACTTAGATAAAATGGCGGAGGATTATATCAGATCACAAAAAGCTATTCCCGGTTTTCTTGGACTTTATGGTTGCCCAAGTACCTTATTAATTTCAGTAAACGAACAAGTGGTTCATGGTTTGCCTACCGATAAACCTCTCGAAGATGGGGATGTGGTATCCGTTGATTGCGGAGCAATTGTAGACGGATTTTACGGAGATCATGCATATACTTTTGAAATTGGAAATGTAAAGCCAGAGGTTAGTAAATTGTTGCAAGTGACAAAGGAATGTCTTTACTTGGGAATAGAACAGTGTAATACATCCAATAGGATAGAAGACATTGGGTTCGCAATTCAACAGCACGCCGAAAAACATGGCTACGGTGTTGTCAGAGACCTGGTTGGACATGGTTTAGGGCGTTCGCTTCATGAAGATCCTCAAGTGCCCAATTACGGCAGAAGAGGAAGAGGCAAAAAAATTCAAAACGGACTTACCATTGCAATTGAACCTATGATAAATATGGGTACAGAAAAAGTTTTACAATTGGATGATAAATGGACTATTGTGACAGCTGACGGTTTGCCAAGTGCACATTTTGAGCACAACGTGGCGGTAGTCGATGGAAAAGCATTAATACTTTCAACTTTTGATTTTATCGAAAAGGCATTAGCAGAGAAATAGGATAATGTCAAAAGAACAAAGAGCGGTTTTTATTGGAGTTTTAATCACTCTGGTTTATCCATTCACCATTTGGCTTGAAAAAGGGGTATTTCTTTATCCCTTTCCACTTAATGAATTTATATTTTTTATTGTTTCCACTCAAATTATTTACCTCAATTTTAAAAAACATCAATTAGTGGCCCTGTTGTCTGGAATAGCGGCCTTCTTTTATCTGCTTTCCTCTCCCTTTTTTTGGACATTTGTTTTGGATCAAATCAGTATTTCTGATTTTCTAGAAGGCGGATTTTACGAATTAATTAAATTATTATATTTTCTATCCTTGTTGTTTTGGATGTTATTTACATTAAAAGATATCAAAGGAAGTAAAAGGTATTTTTTTTATGCTACACTTCTTGCTGTATTCATTAGTTCTCTATTTTTTTGGACAGAAGTATTAGGCGATATTGGAATTTTAGTTGTAGCAATAATTTCTTTAATTTTTAGTCTGAAAAAACCATTTGATTTACTGTGGGTTTTACTGGCATATTTAAGCATTATGAAGTTTTTGTTTTTCTTCTTCAATTAATTCTTATCTTTTTTAGCTTATATTTCTTTGCACATCGAACTCTTTTTATATTTTTGCGCTTTAGTTCTTTGAACAAAGGAGGGATGGGTGAGTGGCTGAAACCACCAGTTTGCTAAACTGACGTACGGGTAACTGTACCGCGGGTTCGAATCCCGCTCTCTCCGCAACGAAGTGAAGGAAGAAGGGAAGAGAATCCGCAGGGTTCGAGCCGGAGCGCAGCGCAGACCAGCGCAGCTAATCCCGCTCTCTCCGCAACGAAGTGAAGGAAGAAGGGAAGAGAATCCGCAGGGTTCGAGCCGGAGTTTTAAAACTGATTTTCTTTAACTTTAAAAATTTACTTGTTAAGTCGCACTTTCTTGTTACTTTTGCAAGCCTTCATTGAAGAAAAATATTTAATGTTCGGGGCGTAGCGTAGTCCGGTCATCGCGCCTGGTTTGGGACCAGGAGGTCGCAGGTTCGAATCCTGCCGCCCCGACAAAAGAAAACCTCAACTTAATGTTGGGGTTTTTTCATTTAGGTTAGCCTTGAACCCCGCAATTCAAAATTTCGCGCAGCTACCCTTATTTTTCCGCTGTTACTCTAGAAAAATATTTAAGTTTACAGCTGCTAAATTACCAATGCGTTTGTTTCACTTTATAAATATTGTTATGTTCAATTCAACCATTTTCAAATTATCTTTTTTAATCCTAACGGTTTCTGTATTTTCTTCTTGTGGAAACTCAGAAAACAGTTCGTCTAATGATCTAGAGAAAGAAAAGCTGGAATTGGAAAAACAAAAGTTGGAATTGGAAAAGTTAAAACTAAAGGAATCTGAAGATAGTTTAACCAACAAACAAAATGAAGCCACATCCGAATCCGCGCTTGATAAAGCTGTAACCGTGAAATCCGTTAACCCGGAATACAATTATTTATTGGGCAAATGGACCGGTAAACTTAGAGATAAGAATCTTTCAATTGTTATCGAGAATATTGAAAATAATATAGTTTCCGGATACAATATTGCAGGTTCAAATAAACGTTCGGTTAAAGGAATGATTTATCCAGACGACCGCACTGGTGATGGTGAATGTCTATATGATGGAAATTCATTTAAGTTGGTTTTGTCTGAACCAGGAGATGACAAATGGGATGGTGTTTTTACTATTTATTTAAATTCTTGTCAAACAGCAGATGAGAATGACAATATAACTGGCTGGAAATATTCAGGTCAAGGAAAATGGAAGTCAAATAGTGGAAAAATGTCGGGAGATATTGTTCTTACTAAATAGGAAGTCAATTTTGTAGCAATGGTGGATATGTTTTCTTTTTGCGTTCACCATTAAATTTTCCTTATTACCTTATTGCGTTACGATAATTAAGCTAATAAAAACAAAAAAGGCTGATCCCCATCAGCCTTTTTTTGTGTAGTAAGTTAACTTTTTAGTTTTCAACAAACTTCCAAGTAGTAAGGGAAGTAAATGATTTAATTTCAATGATTTTTTAGTTCTGATAAAATCAGCAATCAATAAAGTAAAGCTTTAGAACTGTTAAACTCTTATTCAAACTAGAAAATGAAAACTGCCTCCCACAGCAGCGTAACTTTACCTTATGTCAAAAAACTAAAAAATCATTGATTTCTAGATTGAATGTAGTAGCTTTTTTTGTATCTAATATATCAAATGAATATTTAGCAGCGTCTGTCGAGTAAAAGGGCGCTTTTGCTTAGCCGAATGTTATAGATTTTCCAAAATATTAAAAAACAATTCTCTTTTGGCAGGGGAAAGAGGTACTTCAGAACCATCCTTCATTACCACGCAACCGCCATTTCCTTTGTCATATCGATCGATATAATTAAGGTTTATAAGGTGTGATTGTTGAACGCGCAAGAAATTATGAGAACTCAAAAGTACTTCATAATCTTTCAAAGTTTTGGAAACCAATATGCGCTTGCCGCCATTTAGATAGAAGGATGTATAATTTCTATCTGCTTCACAGCGAATGATATCTTCCAGTTCAACGACATGTACGCTCTCTTGTGTTTTTAAAACAAGCCTGCGTTTTTGATTCGGTTGAATATTATGATGTAATGTCTCAAACTGTTGATCATCTTTTCTTTCATTAATGGCCTTAATAGCTTTCTCTACAGCCGTTTTAAGCTCTGAGGGGTCAACTGGTTTCAAAAGGTAATCTAAGGCACTGAATTTAATAGCTTTAATAGCAAATTCCTCGTGAGCGGTAATAAAAACAACCTCAAAATTCTTGTATTCAGTTGATCTGAGTACATCAAAACCAGTTCCATCAGGCATTTGGATATCTAAAAAAACAATGTCTGGATGGAGTTCTTCGATAGCATCAATTCCAGATTGAACGTTTTCTCCAATAGGAAAAGTTTCCAAATCTAACCCAAAAGAATCAATCATCTTAGCAATCAACTCCCTGGTTCTTTTTTCATCGTCTATGATTAGCGCCTTTTTCATAGTTTTAGGAATTAGGTTTTTCCTCTCGAAGAGGTAACAATATTAATACTTTTGTTCCAGTTTCCAAAGTTTTATTAAAATCCTCAATATCAAGGGATCCAGAGGTTTTATATTTCTTATTTAGATTGTCAATTCTTTCTCTAGTAATTTGCATTGCCATACTCTTATGCGCTTTACTTTTCTTATTTGTCAACGACCCTTTTCTTCCAATTCCGTTGTCTTCAATATGAATAGAAAGCATATCATTTGTTTTTTTAAAGGATACACTAATAAACCCTCCCTCTATAGTATGCAACTGACCATGTTCAATGGCATTTTCAATAAAAGGTTGCGTTATCATTGGAGGGATCACAGTAAAATCATTATTTATATTTTCTTCAATTTTTATGTCGTATTCAAATCGTTCCTCAAACCTCAGTTTTTGCATTGCCAAGTATTTTTCAAGAATTTCTATTTCTGTCTCAAGAGGAATGAATTCTTTGGAAGAATTTTCAAGAATTAAGCGCATCAGTCTTGAAAAATTCACCAAGAATTTTGATGAATTTACCGTGTCATTTTCGTAAATATAACTTTGTATAACCGACATGGCATTAAAAATAAAGTGCGGATTCATTTGAGCACGAAGAAGCGTTTGTGACATTTCTGCCTCTTTACGCTGTTGTTTAATTTTAATTTGATTCCAGCGATAAAACCCAATAATTATCCCAAGACCAGCAATAATAATTAATGCCACAATGATGTAAAACATTAAGTTATTTCTCAATTGACTATTTTCCAGTTTGGTTGCTGTTAATGTCTTTTCTTGTTGTTGTTTATATATAGAATCGGATTGTGATGAAATAAGCCGTTCTCTTTGATCTGAGCGATAGGCTTCACTGAGTTCAGCAATTTTTCTTGCACTTTGAATGGTTGTATTGCCATCCATGTAATCTAAATATAACTGCAAATAATATAGAGATTTTTGGGTATTTCCTAAAGATTTATATACTTCGGAAATGACCCTGTAAGTTTTATAGATTTCATTTTTGGAACCGTATTTTTTGCGAATTTGAATGGATTTTTCCAAATAATTTAGCGCATTCTTGAATTTACCTTGTTTTTGAAAGACTGTTCCAACATTATGATATACTCCAGCAATTTTTTCCTTGTTATTCGTACTTTCAAAATAAACCAAAGCTTGATTAAAATTAGATGCAGCTTCAACGAATTTTTTTTGCTCACGATTGATTATCCCGAGATTGTTATAGGTTTCTCCTAAACCATTTATGTCATTTAATTTTTCTAAAATAAGTATTGATTGTTCTGTTGTTTTTAATGCTTGTAGGAATTCTTTTCTATCAAAGTAAACCAAACCAAGATTAGTTAATCCAAGTGCCCACTGTCTGTCATCTTGTATTTGTTTGGCATAATCTATAGATTGTTTGAAATAGTACTCCGCGTCATCCAAATTTAAGATCGTTCGTTGGGCAATACCAATTTCTCGATTGAATTTGGAAAGTTGATATAAATTGTTGGCTTCAGCGGCAATTTGAAGGGCATTAATATTTTTTGCAACACTCAATTCTATCTGACCGAAATAGTCGAAAATTTGAGCCTGAATATTTAAGCAATGTGCCTTAATTTCTTTTGATGCGGATCTTCTAGCAAAAGAAAGTGCTTTGTCGGTATATATTTCTGAAGAATCTTTATTGTTCAAATACATATATTGTAAGGCCATGTAAACATAGGTTTCCGCAATCAAATTGTTTTGACGAGATTTTGTGGCCAATTTTTCCGCCTCTTGAAAATATTGCTTAGCATTTTTATAATCCAAGTTTAACAAATGGTAATGCCCAATAGAATTGTTAAGTGAAATCAACACCAAATTGTCTTTAATTCCCTTAATCATAGGTATAGCCAATTCTATGTCTCTTAAATATGCATCTTGGTTCCCCAATATTTCGCAAATTTCTGCATGAAAAAGTAAAGATTTTACATAACTTAAAGTATTGGCTTTATTTGCTGACTTTGCTATTAATGAGGCAGTGGAATCTGCTTTTTTAACTTGTGTGTTTTTGTAATATCTTCCTAATGCAATCTGTGCATCTAAAATTTTAGCCTCACCTCTGGCATTTTTTACGGCTAATTTCAATTCCTTTTCAATACCTGTTTGCCCAAAAGTAAAAGCACCACAAGCTATGAATAAAAATAAAATGGGAATTGATAGCTTAAATTTTGGATTCATGAGATGAAGCTAAAAATACGATTTTAACCGAAACAATTGAAATATTCAACCTATTATTCACGTCGCATTGGTTATCTTTGATGTATACAGATTTGACCTTAGAATAGCAATGGAATATAATTTTAAAGAAATTGAACAATTTTGGAGATCTTTTTGGGCGGAAAACAATACCTATAAAGTTACAGAAGATTCTAAAAAAGATAAGTTTTACGTACTTGATATGTTTCCGTATCCTTCAGGTGCAGGATTACATGTTGGGCACCCACTAGGCTATATCGCTTCAGATATTTTTGCAAGGTACAAAAGACTTCTTGGATTCAATGTATTGCATCCAATGGGTTACGATTCTTTTGGTCTTCCGGCAGAACAATACGCCATTCAAACGGGACAACATCCTGCTTTAACTACACAAGAGAATATAAAAAGGTACCGTGATCAATTGGATAAAATAGGTTTTTCTTTTGATTGGAGTAGAGAGGTGCGTACCTCCTCACCGGAATATTATAAGTGGACGCAATGGATTTTCAAAGAACTTTACAATGCGTATTACGATACCAAACAGGATAGCGCGATAGGAATTGATCATTTATGCTCCGTTTTTGAAAAAGAAGGGAATGTTAATATTCATGCTGTTACAGATTACACTGATATTTTTAATGCTGAAGAATGGAATTCCTTCGATGCGAATCAAAAAGAAGCCGTATTACAAAATTATCGATTGGCTTACCTTGCGGATAGTTGGGTAAATTGGTGTCCTGCTTTGGGTACAGTTCTCGCTAATGATGAAGTGGTAAATGGGGTGTCTGAACGTGGAGGCCATCCGGTGGAACAAAAATTAATGCGTCAATGGTCCATGCGCATTAAGGCTTATGCTGAAAGGCTATTAACTGGACTAGATGGGATTGATTGGTCTGAATCAATAAAAGAACAACAACGCAATTGGATAGGAAAATCTTCGGGAGCATCTGTGTTTTTTAATTTGAAAAATTTCGATGATAAAATTGAAGTTTTCACAACACGACCTGATACTATTTTTGGGGTAACTTTTGTAGTACTTGCCCCAGAACACCCCTTGGTAGATAAAATAACAACAGCCGATTTTATAGATCATGTTGCGGAGTATAAAAAGGCGAGTAGCCTGAAATCTGAACGTGATAGACAGGCGGATGTAAAAAACATTACAGGTCAATTTACGGGAGCTTATGTTGAGCATCCATTTACTAAAGAACCAGTACAGGTCTGGATTGGCGATTATGTTTTGGCTAGTTATGGAACGGGCGCTGTTATGGCCGTACCTTGCGGAGATCAGAGAGATCATGATTTTGCCATGCACTTCAAATTGGAAATTCGCAATATATTCGATAACGTTGATGTAAGTGAAAAAGCTTGCGCAGACAAAGACGTTGTTATTGCGAACTCTGAATTTTTAAATAACCTCAAAGCAAAGGATGCCATAGTTAAAGCTATTGAGGAAATTGAAAGTAGAGGTATAGGAAAAGGAAAGACAAATTATAGGTTGAGAGATGCCGTTTTTTCCCGTCAAAGATATTGGGGAGAGCCGTTTCCTGTTTATTATGAAAATGGTATCCCGAGGTTATTTGATGATAATGAACTTCCTATAACCTTGCCGAAGGTAGATAAATATTTACCAACAGAAGATGGCGAACCACCATTAGCTCGCGCAAAAAGAGAGGATTGGGAACAATACAAGGGCGAACATATGGAATACAACACGATGCCCGGATGGGCAGGAAGTTCGTGGTATTTTTTAAGGTATATGGACCCTGAAAATCCTGAAACTTTTGCCTCGCGTGACAAAATTGATTATTGGGGACAAGTGGATTTATACATTGGTGGTTCTGAACATGCAACAGGTCATTTACTCTACTCAAGATTTTGGACGAAGTTTTTATTTGACAAAGGGCTTCTACCCTTCGATGAGCCATTTAGAAAACTGATCAATCAAGGTATGATTCTAGGAAGAAGCAGTTTTGTATACCGCATTAAAAATTCCAATCTATTTGTTTCATATAACCTAAAAGAGGATTACGAAACCACTGCTTTACATGTCGACATTTCCTTGGTTGATAACGATAAATTGGATATGGAAGCCTTTAAAAAATGGAGACCTGAGTTTTCAGAAGCAACATTTATTACTGAAGATGATGAAACTTATATTTGTGGTTACGAGGTTGAGAAAATGTCCAAATCGAAATACAATGTGCAAACACCCGATGAGCTAATTGAAAAATTTGGGGCAGACACGTTGCGCATGTATGAAATGTTTCTTGGACCAATAGAGCAAAGTAAACCATGGGACACCAAAGGAATCAATGGCGTTCACAATTTTCTATGCAGATTCTGGAGGTTATTCGTTAACAGTACTGGGGAGCTAATTGTCAATGATGAACCAGCCTCCAAGGATGCAATGAAATCTTTGCATAAAACAATTAAAAAAATGACTGACGACTTGGAAAGGTACTCGTTCAATACTTGTGTTTCCAATCTGATGATTTGTGTTAATGAATTAACAGATACGCATTGTCATTCAAGATCTGTATTAGAGCCACTAGCTATTCTCTTGGCGCCATTTGCGCCGCATCTCGCAGAAGAGTTGTGGTTGCGTTTGGGCTATCCAAAAGGTACGGTAGGGAACGCTGATTTCCCTAAGTTTGATTCCAAATATTTAGAAGAAGACAGTTACGCTTACCCTGTTTCTTTCAACGGTAAAATGCGTTTGAAAATCGATTTACCAACGGGATTAGCAGCATCCGAAATTGAAAAAATGATGCTCGAA
>CANJNE010000042.1 GCA_947475275.1 Flavobacteriales bacterium
AAAAGGGTGAATGTAATCATTGCGAAGAATTTATTGAAAAAAGATCTTTACACAAATACCAAGGAGAAATAAGCGACCACAAACTGACCGCAATCGTTGAGGAAATAAAAAAATCAGGTAAGGGAAAAGAATTTGATTGTGTAGTTGGATTGAGTGGAGGTATCGATAGCAGTTATGCTGCCTATATTGCAAAAAAACACGGTTTGCGTGTTTTGGCGGTTCACATGGATAATGGCTGGAACTCCGAAGAAGCGGTTCTCAACATTAAAAACATTGCCCAAAAATTAGATATTGAGTATGAAAGTTATGTTTTGGATTGGCATGAATTCAAAGATTTACAACTCGCGTTTTTAAAGGCATCAGTTCCTGAGGCGGATACTCCGACTGATATTGCAATATTATCAGCGCTGCATAAGGTTGCGGCGAAATACGGCATCAAACATATAATTAGCGGTGGAAATTTCGCAACCGAAGGCATTTTACCTAAACATTGGCATTATAACGCTAAGGATTTAACTTATTTCAGTCATATTTATAAAAGATTCGGAACAGGTCGTTTAAGGAAATTCCCAACTTTTGGCTTTCTAAGTGAAATGTACTATAAGTTCGTAAAAGGAATTAAAATGGTTTACCTTTTAAACTATGTACCGTTTGACAAGGACGAAGCTGTTGAACTATTGAAAAAAGAACTGGATTGGAAATATTACGGAGGTAAACACTACGAATCGAAATACACAGGATTTATTCAGTCATATTATTTGTATGAAAAGTTTGGTATTGATTACCGTCGTGCCACTTTTTCTTCTCAAATTTGTATAGGAGCTGCTGATAGAGAAAGTGCTTTGGAAGTGCTTAAATCGAAGTCTTATTCAGACGAAAAAGTTAAGGAAGAAAAGAAATACATAGCCAAAAAATTGGGTGTTTCGGAACATGAGTTTGAAGAAATTTTGAAATTACCTCCTCATTGGTATACTGATTACCCGAACGATGAAAAACGATTGCGATTTATATATAACACCTATAGAAAACTTTTCAAAAAAGAAAAATTAGGCTCTTTTTAAATTTCATTGTCACTTTTCAAATTCTTCAGCAAATCTAGCGTTTATTAAAGAAATTACTGATAATCGGGGTGCTTCCATTGAATCCAATACTCCTCTAATCCTTCTGATGTTTTTTTCAAAGAACTGACATACAATTTTTTGTTTTTCACAATCGTAGGATCAGCATTTATCAATTTGGTTTTTCTGTCCTCAATAGCTGGGGCATGCCCCCATCCCCCACTGTGATCAAATCCTGTCATAGCATCTTGCTTATTTTTCGCCTTTATAAATGGTATTTTCAAATAATAATGTACACTATCGTTACCAGCTCGCATGCCTTTTGTTGTCATTACGATCTTTGAAAAATCTACCTTTACATAAATCCCTTCTTTATACAAAGCCTTTAGTTTTTGCCCGACGTATTTAGCCATTAAATTTGAGAAATTGTGAGCGATATCTGTTCCTGTTAAATGAAGCCGTTCAACATATCTTTCATCAACAAATTCTGGCCCCGAATAACTTCCTTCACAGCCATCTTCATCGCAAATAGGTGTATCGATATGGAAATTAAGTTTTGGGAGCTCCAGCTCATCATTTTTTATAGAACTTTTATCCAAAAATGAAACGGTAGCAGCTTGAGAGGAATCAGGTTTGTTGGAACAGGAGTAAACCATCCCCATAAAAACAATTAACAAAAAACAAAAACGCATATTTCAATTAATTTTCATTCGAATTCGCCAGTCCTTAGGATATAAATTATTAAAACGGTTGCCAAGATGGTTTATCCATCCTAATGGTTCTCCCATATAGTTTAGAAGAAAAAAACCCTTATGCGAAGTTAAATTAAAAGTTTCTCCCTTCAAATATTGCAATGATTGTTCTAAGGACAATTCAATACTTTCCTCTGCATAACGTAATAAAGGATTCAAAGCTAGTTCTTCAGATGGAATAAGTTTTTTACCAATAACCGAGGCGACAGTAGTTCCTGCTTTAAGGACATACAATTTACTGCTCAGAATTTGAGAAATGTTGTCCAAACTGCCTAAAGGGAAGGATAATATATAATCTTTCCATTGAAAAAATGATTGATTTTCAATTTTGCATAAATTATTGATAGATGTGAAATCTTTAATGTTTTTCCATTCATTAAAACTGGTTTTCTTTAAATTTTGTTTGGACGAAGCAGTTTTTTTAATTACCGCAATAAAGAATCCTTCTGACTTTGTTTTTCCAGGAATTGCATAATTCCCAATTCCATTTCTACCCTTTAAGAAAGTTTCCTGTACTTCTATGTGAACAATTTCAGCATCGAATTCACTTGCTATCCACAATATGTTCCTTTCATTTTCTTTTTCGTTTAAGGTACAAGTTGAATAAATCAAGTACCCATCTGGCGAAATTGTATTCCAAACATCACCAATTATTTGTTGCTGCCTCAAGACACACATTTCCAAATTCTTTTGTGACCATTCATTTCTTGACTCCGGATCTTTTCTGAACATGCCTTCTCCTGAGCAAGGAACGTCAGCTATTACCACATCAAAAAATTGAGGAAGTTGTTTGAAGTCTGACGGTTTATTATTGGTTACCACCACATTCGAGGCACCCCATTTTGTTAGATTTTCTTTTAATACCAATGCCCGATTGTGCATTAACTCATTGGCAACTAGTAAACCACGGTCCGCTAAAAAATTAGCAACCAAAGTACTTTTACCACCTGGAGCAGCACATAAGTCTAAGATTTTAGGTTCATGAGGTAAATCCAATTGTCTGATTATATAATCCAAAACCATGGAACCTGCCTCTTGTGGATAATAGCATCCTGCATGAAACAAAGGATCTAATGTAAAAACTGGTCGCTTATCAAGATAATATCCATTATCGCACCAATGAATTTTTTCGGACATCTCCAAATTAGGCCTTGTTTTTTTGGAATTTAACCGAATAGATATGGGCGCAGACGAATTGAGTGCCTCAAGAAGGGTGTCGTCCAAAAATGAATCATTAAGAACGTTTGTCTCAAAATCTTTCGGAAAAGGAATCATAATTGTAAAGTTAAAGAAACTTATTCTCTATCCACACTGACTTTCCAAACTGGAGATTTATTATTTGCAACAGCATCTCGACTCACCGAGTGGCCAACGACCCAAATTAGGTTTATATCGTCATGAACTACCCATTGATTTTTCCGAAATGCCAAAGGAACTTTTGCATCTTTTAAAATATCCGAAACCAATTTTGATCCCGACAAACCAATTGGTTTTATACGATCCCCTTTAGCCCATCTGCGTAGTTTTAATTCACCATTAATTTTTTCTGGATTGACATAAATACTAAACTTATCAAAAGAATTGGGAAGGGTGACATTCTTTTCAACAGAGATGCTTTTCTCTGTAGCCATTTTTTCTTCTCTAAAAACCAATCTGAAAGTTTTTCCTTCCTTAAAGATTTTTTCAATTTTATTAGAACTATCAATTAAGGAAAATTTCAAAAACTTACCATTTGAGGCATTACGCAGTTCCATTAACCGAGATGTAAAAGAGGGCTTAAATGCAAACAATCGAACCAATTCATTAATTTCCTCAAATGTTAGACTATCAAATACGTGAAATTCTAGCGTTTGCGTTGCAACAACCTCTTGATAAATTGGGTTTACCTTTTTTTCTAAATCTTTCTGAGTTTGTTGAAATTTTTCAATTAAATATAAAATTTCCGTTTTCAAATTTGGATTAATGGCCTCCAATTGAGGTATGAAAACCTTTCTTAATTTATTTCTAGAATAATCCAATTTCTCATTTGAAACATCCTCACGCCATTTTAAACATTCTTCATGAGCGTATTCAATGATCTCTTTCTTAAGAAAAGGAAGAAGAGGTCTTAAATATATTCCATTTACTTCTAACATACATGACAAACCCATTATTCCTCCTCCCCTTGCGAGATTCAGAAAAAAAGTTTCTATTTGGTCATCTGCGTGATGGGCTAAAAGAATTTTAGTATTTCCATCATTAAAAGATTCAAAAAATTGATATCGAAATCTTCGTGCCTCTTGCTGTAAATTGCCACCATTGAGATTTAATTTGGACTTCAAATTAATATTAAGATCAAAGTATTCCAGACGATTTTCGATACAAAATGATTTAATAAATTGCGCATCCAACATCGAATCTTCGCCTCGAAGTTGGTAATTAACATGTAATACTGCCGGATGGATTTTGAACTTAATCAAGAGATTTAGAAGAAGCATGGAATCAACTCCACCACTGCAAGCAACCGCAATTCTTTGATTGGTGTATGGTTGAAGAAAATTCTGAATATGCGCTTCTATCTTACGCATGTAAAGCCCTAAAAATCTTTTCAATCTTGGTTTGACATTCCTCGAACTCCTTTTCAGGATCTGATTCAAAGGTAATGGCACTTCCTACTGCGCAAGAAAGGTATTTTTTTTCTGAATTGTAAAGTAAGGTTCGAATAACTACATTCAAATCAAAGTCACCATTTGGTGAAAGATACCCAATTGAACCAGAATAGAGCCCGCGTTTAAAAGATTCATATTCCTCTATAAGTTCCATTGCTCTTTTCTTTGGAGCTCCTGTCATTGAACCCATAGGAAAAGTTGCTTTTAAAATATCAATAAATGAAGTATTCTCTCTCAACTCGCATGACACAGTAGATATCATCTGATGCACCGTTTCAAAAGTATAAATCCCGCAAAGCTCGTCCACTTTAACTGAAGCCTTCGCAGCAACTTGAGACAAGTCATTACGAACCAAGTCAACAATCATAATATTTTCTGACCTTTCTTTTGGATTGTTCTTTAATTGTTCCTTATTGATTTCATCTTCTTCTGCATTCATGCCTCTTGGTGCAGTTCCTTTTATTGGCTGGGTCATGAGTCTATCACCTTCTTTTTTTAAAAAACGCTCTGGACTACCACAAAAAACAGAGAACTCATCAAATTGAACGTAAGCTGAAAAAGGCGCTTGTGTTACTTCGTTCATTTTAAAAAAAGCATCTAAGGGGAAATCTAAGACACAATCTTCAACGAAAAATTCCTGACAAAAATTAACCTCATAAATATCACCCCTCTGAATATGTTTTTTGAGTTTATTAACTGTTTCAATATAGGTATTGAAATCAATTCGCGGCTGAAAATCAATTTGATAATTATGAAAATTTCGGTCGGTTTCTTCTTCAAAAAAAACGCTCAAAAACTCTAAACTTTCGGTGTTGCGTTCACCTTTAAGAAAGGTAATTTCTTCCCTTTTGATTTTAACAACATATTCGGGAACCCAAAAAATAGCGTCTTGAAAATTCAACCCATCATGATTATTGGAATCAAGGGGATAGAAACGGTTCTTGAAATCGTATGAGAGACACATAAAAACAAAATCTGAATTATTTTGATCCAGATATTCTTGCATTTTTTGAATTTCATCCGATACAGTTAATACACATCTACTTTGCTCACCAAACGCGAGTATTCCTGACCCATCATTACTATTCAAATATGCCTTAGTTTCAAACACCTCGTAAAATTAGCAAATAACACGAAAACATTTTTCAGCTTGTTAAGTACATTAGCACTAACTTTATTTAATAATTAAGCGTCAATAAAATATGATGTATCGTATTTTAAGATTTATTATTGGAAATGGCATGCGCTTTTACTATAGAGAAATCATAGTAAAGGGTAAAAATACGCTTAATCAAAACGGCCCGATGATAATCGTTGCAAATCACCCAAATACTTTGATTGATGCATGGATAATTGCTTATCATGTGAAAAAACCTGTTTACTACCTCACAAAAGGAACATTTTTTAGCAACCCTTTCAAGAAGTGGATTTTAAGTCAATTGTACATGATCCCCATAAACAGACCAATTGATGCTAAAACTTCAGGGGTAGATAATAGAAATTCATTTGAAGCATGTTATGAAGTCCTCGAAAATGGTGGAACACTAGTTATTTTCCCTGAAGGAAATAGCCTGATGGAAAACACACTTCGTGATCTTAAAACAGGGGCTGCAAGAATTGCATTAGAAGTAGAAAAACGAAAGAAAATTAAGCACCCAATTAAAATTTGCCCAGTTGGTTTTTTTTATTCAAAAGGTCATCGTTTTAGAAGCTCTGTACTGGCAAATGTTGGGGAATCATTTACTATTAAAGCATACGAGTCGAAATATATCGAAGAACCCATAGAAACGTCCAAAATACTCACCAATCAAATAAAAGATGCAATAGAAAAATTGATAGTTGGAACGGATCATCAACAACAAGAAATTCTTATTGAACGCATACTTCAAACACTGCAAACCTTCTCGAAATTTAAAAACATTGAAATCAAACAAAAAGAATACAAAATGGTAAAACAGCGGGTTGAAGAACTACAAATTCATGAACCATCTGTTTACCTTGAATTAGAAGCCAATATCACAAAATTAGAATGGATTATTGAACATTTAAAAATTCATCCAAAAGCAATTATTGAAGCAAAAAATGAATCTTTTTGGCTGAGGTTTGTGCTAAGACCTTTATTTATTTTGATTGGCTTTCCAATTTTTATTTTTGGTACAATAATCAACATTATACCATTCAAAACAACCCAATTGTTAATGCCAAAAATGGTTACTACTAAAGAATACTATGCACCAGTAGCGATTCTCTTAGGATTAATACTTTATCCACTGAACTATTTTGCAATGCTCTTATTTTTTAAATATTATTTTTCTTGGAGTACGATTTTGATAATCGGTCTTATTCCGTTAACGGCAGCTTTCGGTATATTTGCCTTCCACTTTGCAAATTACTTGAAGATTATTAAAAATCGGTACAAATTTCTTGTTTCCGGAAAAACAAATAAAGAATTGATCTTGCAAGTAGAAGAAACTATTGTAAACTTAAGAGAACAGATTTTTCCCTCAGCGAAATAACATTTCTCATATTGAATCACCAAATCTTATATAGTATTTAGCTTTTGAATCTAACAAAAGTAACTTATTGGTTATTTTGTCCATTTTAAATTTTAGGTTACCATTTTTTATCAAATTAACAGTGCCCAATTTTTGACCTTTACTATCGAACAAAATGTAGTTTCTCTTTGATAAATCTTTTGTAAACAAATTTATAACGGAGAAAACCAAATCTTCCTTTCTAACAAATGATAATACACTTTCATTTGCCTTTACCTCATCACCTATTTTCTTTTTAACTTCCCAAATAAAACCTTCGAATTTGCTTAACAGAAAGAATTTTGGGGTGTTTTGTTCAAGTTGCTGACATTTTAAATACAAATTCCCGACTTGGGAATTCCGAATAATTTGTTCTTCTTCAATATCATAAATAGCTGGGAAAGCAGGAAGTTTTTTGCTGAGATCAATCGCTTCTAGAAATCCGTTCCATTTTGTAAAAATATCAAGCTCTTGCATTTTAAGGTTTGAACCGAGAACGTTCAACAATTCCTCACGCAATGACAATTTCAATTTGCTAACCTCGGTAAAAAAATTAGCCATATCCAGAGCGATAATAAAATCATTCCTGTTAACGAACTGCCCAGATTTGAAAGAAATATCGCCATTTTTTAGTTTTCCATTAATGGTAAAACTTAATGGATTTATTTTAGTTGCTGATACACTTAACCAAACGGTATCGCTTGTTGATGCATTAGTGTCTAGACTGAATGCTTCCTTAATTTTTGGATTGTTTGAAATTTCAGGCTTAGATGCTTTCAGTTTTTCATTGGTGTTATTTTTTTGAAATAGCAGGAGCAATGCCACCGAAAGGGTTATCAAAATCAAACCTAAAGTAATCCGAATGGTCATATTTAATGATTAAAGATACATTTTACAACGTTTAATTTCAAAGAAGTAACTAATTTAGCCTTAATGTGCGGAATATCAGGTTTTTTTGATTTTAAAGGTGTTTCTACACCCGTAATTTTAGATGCCATGACCGATGCTTTAGAACATCGGGGGCCTGACGGTCGTGGTGCTTATTTTGAGCAAAACGACTCTGGAATTATTGGTCTTGGTCATAGACGTTTGTCTATAATTGATCTTAGCGAAACGGGTAAACAACCAATGCAATTTTCGGAGCTTTGCATCACATTCAATGGTGAGATATATAATTATCAAGACATTAAGAATGAGCTAATTTTAAATGGGCATTCATTCACGGGCAATTCTGACACGGAAGTGATTTTACATGCATTCAAAGAATGGGGCACTTCTTGTCTTGAAAAACTTAAAGGAATGTTCGCTTTCGTAATTTATGACAAGAAACATCAAAAAATTACGGCTGTTAGAGATCGTGTTGGCGTGAAACCGCTGTTTTATTATTTGCACGATGACTTATTCATGTTTTCGTCGGAATTAAAGTCTTTCCACCAACATCCTAAGTTTAATAAAACAATCAATAAAAACGCAGTTGCTGATTTCATACAGTATGGAAACATTCCAGGTTCGCAATCCATATTTCAATTTTGCAATAAACTTCAACCAGGACATTATCTTGAATTGAATTTAAAGAATGGCGAAGTTAAAGAAAACAAATACTGGAATGTATATGATGCTTTCAACAAACCAAAACTGACAATAGATTTTGAAGAGGCCAAATCTATTACAACTGACAAACTGAAAGATGCATTTGAATTGCGAATGGTTGCAGATGTTCCTGTTGGTGTTTTTTTAAGCGGAGGATATGACAGTACATGTGTTACTGCAATACTACAACAAAACAGATCTGAAAAGCTTAAGACTTATACTATTGGTGTTCCAGATATTGGGTTAAATGAAGCACCTTTCGCTAAGGAAATAGCTCAGTATTTAGGTACCGACCATACTGAACTGAATTGCACCATTAATGATGCTCAAGAGTTAATTAGTGAGCTTCCTTTCTTTTATGACGAGCCTTTTGCTGACAGCAGTGCAATTCCAACAATTTTAGTAAGTAAAATGGCTCGTAAACACGTAACAGTTGCATTAAGTGCAGATGGTGGAGATGAGCTTTTTGCCGGTTATAATCGCTACGATTATATGCTAAAATATGGCCGAAAACTGGAAAAAATACCTAAAATATTTAGAAAGTCTTTGGCTGGAGCAATGGGTCTAATTCCCGCAGATCAATTGCCAATACTGAAAAACAAGTACAATTTTCATCAACGATACGAAAAAGTAAAAAAACTGCTTAAAGAATATGATAATGAGGCTATAATGATGAGCTTGAGTCAGCAATATACCTCAGAACAAATTAGTAAAATTCTGAACTTCAATACTGAAGACAACCGAGATTTGGCATTTTTCTCAAAAGAATTAAAAGCTGAATACCTCACACCATTATCCTATATGTTGGCTATTGATTTCCAAACCTATTTGGTAGACGATATTATGCAAAAAGTCGATAGGGCATCAATGGCGGTTAGTCTCGAAGGCAGAGAACCATTCCTTGATCATGATTTAATCGATTGGGCGGCACAACTTCCTGATGATTTTAAATACAAATCCGGTATTAAAAAATACATCCTTAAGGAAATTGTTCATGAAATGGTGCCTAAAGAAATGATGGAAAGACCTAAAATGGGATTTGCCATTCCTATTGCTGAATGGTTAGCAAAAGATTTAAGACCATTGGTTGAGTCCTATTTAACAAAAGAACTATTAGATCATCACAATTTATTTGATACTGACTTTATCGAGAAATTAAAATTTGATGTTTTCAAGGGTAAAAAAGAAATGGCATCAAAACTCTGGTATTTCTTGATGTTTCAAATGTGGTATGAACGGTGGATGAAGTAATCATTAATTAATTTGGCAAAAGTTCTTTACATATCATACGATGGAATGACAGACCCTTTAGGTCAATCTCAGGTGTTGTCCTACATTGTCGGATTAACTCAGCTCGGGCATGAATTTCATTTAATCAGTTTTGAAAAACAAGAACGATTTAATGAAGAGCGTCAAAAAATTGAAAAATTATGTAAAGAGGCAGGTATTCATTGGCATCCGCTGAGTTACACAAAAAAACCTCCCTTACTCTCAACAATTTATGATGTTAGAAGGATGGCAGCTCTTACAAAATCTTTGCAGAAAAAATACAATTTCGACATTGTGCATTGCAGGAGTTATATTACAGCACTCGTGGGATTGAAAATGAAAAAACAATACCGCACACTTTTTCTCTTTGATATGAGGGGATTTTGGGCTGATGAACGCATTGAGGGTGGGATTTGGAGTATGAAGAATCCTGTTTTTAAAACAGTATATAATTTCTTTAAAAGAAAAGAACTTCAGTTTTTTAATAATGCTGATCACATTATCTCTTTGACCTCAGCAGGAAAAAAAGAAATTGTTAAAATGAATCCATTAATTTCAGAGAACAAGATTACTGTGATTCCATGCTGCGTGGACTTAGAAAAATTCAACCCTGATAACTATTCAGAAGAGAACGTTAGTGCAATAAAAAATGAACTTAACATTCAATCCAATGAGAAAGTCTTGGGGTATGTTGGTTCAATAGGCACTTGGTATATGTTGGATGAAATGTTAGATTTTTTTATTGTTTTCAAAGAGAAATATACCGAATCAAAATTCCTTTTTATTACTACTGAACATCCTGATGGGATTATTCAACGTGCAAAAATGAAAGGAATATCAACGGAATCGATAATTGTTAAAAAAAGTGTCCATCATCAAGTACCTGCTTACATGCTAACATTTGATTATTCCATTTTCTTTATCAAGCCCACTTTTTCCAAATCGGCTTCATCCCCGACAAAACAAGCCGAATTAATGGCTATGGGAATTCCAATTATATGTAATTCAGGAGTTGGTGATACAGATTCGATTGTTATTGAACATTGCGCCGGAAGTGTAATTCAATCCTTAAATAAGGAATCTTATAAAAAACAACTGGATCATGACATGCAATTTGATAGCCTAAAAGCAATTACAGCTGCCCAAAATGATTTTAGTCTTAAGGAGGGTGTATCGAGATATCAAAAAGTTTATGAATCTTTGTCTTGTATTTGATAATCAATTAGAATGAGGAAATAATGTCAAAGAAGATTGCTTTTATTGCACCTTATCCTATTGCACAAGCGCCTTCTCAGCGATTTAGATTTGAACAATATCTTGATTTTTTAGAGGACAAAGACTATGAATACAAGTTTTTTCCATTTTATGATTTTAAATCTTGGCAATTGCTTTACACCAACAAAAGTGCACTGAGAAAAGCCTGGGTCGTAATGGCGTCGTATTTCAAAAGGTTTTCATTGATTTTCAAGCTACGGAAATTTGATATTGTTTTCATCCACAGGGAAGCAACTCATGTCGGGCCGCCAATAATTGAGTGGATTATCGCAAAAATTTTGAAAAAGAAATACATTTACGACTTCGATGACGCCATTTGGCTACCCAACTATAGTGAGGGTAATTCTAAATTTCACAGACTAAAAGCTTATTGGAAGGTGAAGTATTGTATCAAATGGGCTTATCGTGTTTCAGCCGGCAATGCTTATTTAGCTAGTTATGCTAAACAATTTAATACCAATGTGTGCATTTTACCGACAACAATAGATACAGAAAATTACCACAACCGGAAATGCCAACACGATAAAAACCCAATTATTATTGGATGGACAGGAACGCATACAACAATGCAGTATCTTCAATCAGTTGTGCCGGTTTTGAAAGAAATTGAAGAACAATATCCAATTGAAATCCATATTATTTCCAATGAAAAACCAGATTTAGATTTGAAGAATTTGGTTTTTGTAAAATGGAAAAAAGAAACAGAAATTGAAGACCTTGTTAAATTTTCAATTGGCATTATGCCTTTAGAAGACAATATTTGGTCCGAAGGTAAATGCGGATTCAAGGGTTTGCAATACATGGCTTTAGAAATTCCAACAATAATGTCGGCTGTTGGTGTGAATAAAACAATTGTGAATTCGGGAGTTAACGGTTTTTTGGTTACTAATGCTCAAGAATGGAAAAATGCTATTGTATCTTTAATTGAGGATATTAATCTAAGATCAAAAGTTGGCTCAGCAGGTAGTCAAAGTGTAAAAGAACATTATTCCGTTCTTGCAAACAAAAACTTATTCTTAAGTTTATTTGAAACACAAAAATGATAAAGAAACGTTTCAATAATCAATAATATGGAACTTATTTTCGCAACCCACAATCAAAATAAAGTAAAAGAAATTCGTCCTTTACTTCCAAAAAAAATGATCTTACTTTCATTGAATGACATCGATTTTCATGACACAATTGCGGAAACAGAAAAAACAATCCAAGGTAATTCTTTACTTAAAGCCAAAACAATACAATTAAGTGTAAATAAAAATTGTTTTGCTGACGATACAGGATTAGAAGTAAAATACTTAGATGGTGCACCAGGGGTTCATTCAGCAAGATATTCTGGAGAAAATCCAAGTGATTCAAAAAACATTGAAAAACTGCTTCTTGAAATGCATAATGTAGAAGAAAGATCGGCGCAATTTAGAACAGTAATTACATTATTAATAGGGAATGAAACGCATTTTTTCGAAGGTATAATAAAAGGGAAAATTGCCTTAGCACCAAAGGGAACAAGCGGTTTCGGATACGACTCTGTATTTATTGCTGATGGTTATGAAAAAACATTTGCTGAAATTACTCTAGAAGAAAAAAACAAGATCAGCCATCGCGCACAAGCATTCAATAAAATGATTGACTTCTTGAAAGTTTTACCTTTTTGAGGTAAACCATTTATATTTTTTATAATTGTTATTTATTTTTTAAAAGAACCTTTTATTCCTTGTTATTAAATGGATAAATTTGTCGACGGTTTAAAATTCCATTTACATGCAAAAAAATTCTACAATCAGGTATACCTTAACGGATGAAGCACCAGCTTTAGCTACCTATTCACTTTTACCAATAGTAAGGGCGTTTACAAAATCATCTGACATATCTATTGAGGCTAAAG
This sequence comes from Flavobacteriales bacterium, assembly GCA_947475275.1. Classification (GTDB taxonomy): domain Bacteria; phylum Bacteroidota; class Bacteroidia; order Flavobacteriales_D; family Crocinitomicaceae; genus M0103. The sequence goes on from CANJNE010000042.1 coordinate 13,009, forward strand.
ATATATCACTTTCATCAAGAATTCTTGCTGTATTTCCAGAATATTTAAATGATGAACAAAAGGTTGAAAATGCCCTCATTACTTTAGGTGAATTGGCAAAAACACCAGAAGCGAATATTATTAAAACACCAAATATTAGTGCTTCTATTCCGCAATTAAAAGCAGCCATTAAGGAATTACAAGTTAAGGGGTTTGCCTTGCCCGATTACCCTGAGACTCCTGAAAATGAAGAGGAAAGGAAAATTAAAGCTAACTATGACAAAATAAAAGGGAGCGCTGTTAACCCGGTTTTAAGGGAAGGCAATTCGGATCGCCGCGCGCCTCTTTCAGTAAAGAACTATGCGAAAAAACACCCACACTCCATGGGTGAGTGGAAACCAACATCAGCTACACATGTAGCTTACATGAAAGAGGGTGACTTCTTCCACAACGAGCAATCATTAACACTTACTCAAACAGATTCATACAAAATTGTCTTTTACGATGTAAATGGTAAAGAAACATTACTAAAAACAGAAGCTCCTTTGCAAGTTGGCGAAGTGATTGATGCAACATTCATGAGTAAATTCAAATTAACCGAATTTCTAAATCGAGAAATACTTGATGCTAAGGATAAAAATTTACTTTTTTCACTTCATCTTAAAGCAACGATGATGAAAGTTTCTGATCCTATCATTTTCGGTCAAGCTGTTAAGGTTTATTTCAAAGAGGTATTTGACAAATATGGAGATACTTTTGACCAATTAGGCGTAGATGTGAAGAATGGCTTTGGAGATTTAATAACTAAAATTGAAAGCTTACCAGATAATAGCAAAAATGAAATAAAATCTGCAATTTCAACTTGTTTCGAAAGCAAAGCCCAGGTTGCAATGGTAAACTCAACTAAAGGAATTACCAATCTTCACGTTCCAAGTGATGTTATTGTTGATGCATCCATGCCTGCAATGATTAGAAATTCAGGACAAATGTGGGATGCCAATGGTAAATCTCAAGATACCAAGGCGGTTCTTCCAGATAGCAGTTATGCTACGATTTATCAGGTTGTTATTGATTTTTGCAAGAAACATGGAGCATTTAACCCTGTTACAATGGGTACAGTTCCTAATGTTGGGCTTATGGCCCAAGCCGCAGAAGAATATGGCTCGCATGACAAAACCTTCGAAATCCCAGAAAATGGTACAATTAAAGTAATTGGAACAAGTGGCAATAGCTACTTTGAAAATAATGTAGAAAAAGGAGATATCTGGAGAATGTGCCAAGTCAAAGATGGACCTATTCAAGATTGGGTAAAACTTGCAGTTAACCGTTCAAGACTTTCAAATACACCAGCAGTTTTTTGGTTAGATGAAAACAGAGCCCATGATGCTCAACTTATTGAAAAAGTAAAAACCTATCTACAACAACATGACACTTCGGGTTTGGATATAAAAATTCTTGCTCCTAACGATGCCATTCAATATACAATGGAGCGCATCGTGGAAGGTAAAGACACCATCTCCGTAACAGGAAACGTACTTAGAGATTATTTGACGGATTTATTCCCAATTCTGGAAGTTGGAACAAGTGCAAAAATGCTCTCTATTGTTCCCCTTATGAACGGCGGCGGATTGTTTGAAACAGGAGCGGGAGGTTCTGCCCCAAAACATGTTGAACAATTTATTCAAGAAGGTCATCTAAGATGGGATTCATTGGGTGAGTTTTTAGCACTTGCAGCATCATTAGAGCATTCAGGAATAACTTGTAACAACCCTAAAGCATTGATTTTAGCAAAAGCACTAGATGTTGCAACCGGAAAACTTCTTGAAAACAATAAATCTCCAGAAAGAAATGTTGGAGAATTGGATAACCGCGGAAGCCATTTTTATTTAACTTTATACTGGGCTAATGCTTTGGCAGAGCAAAACGATGATTTGGCATTGAAAGATAAATTTCTTCCAATTGCTGAGGCTTTAGGCAGAAATGAAAATGTTATTTTATCAGAGTTAAATGCTGCACAAGGTTCCCCTATTGATTTAGGAGGGTATTACGCTTTGAATGTTACTTTAGCTGAAAACGCAATGCGACCAAGCAAAACATTTAATGAGATTATTGATAAATTAAATTAATGAAATTTAGAAATCTATTTTTTATTATCCTTACCACGTTGTTTTTTGGCAACCAATACTCAATCGCTCAACAATTCTCTCCTGAGAATTGGATAGGAAAGTATGTAGGCACCATGCTTTTATCTTCTGGTACAGAAGGTGAACAGCAAGAAATCGAAGTAAGTTTTGACTTAAAAGAAGTTGTAAAAGACTCGAGCTGGACATACATAATGACCTACAAAAGCGAAGAACTTGGCGAATTAACAAAAAACTACCTTATCTGTAAACCTTATGGTGCTCCAAAACATTACTTTGTTTTAGATGAACTTGATGGCACCAAAATAGATATGAGTTTCCGTAACGATGCTTTCATATCATTTTTTGAAGTTGACGGAATGTTTCATGCTTCTTCTTTAGCAAAAATCTCAAAGAATACTTTAAGATTTGAATTGTATGGTTCTTTCAACACTCAACCAACAAATGTAACGAATGCAGAGTTTATCGACGATTTAGGAAACAATAACGGAACTATAACTGTTGCCAGTTTTAATCCAATATATTGTCAAACGGTGACTCTTAAAAAAAATCGTAAATAAGATTAATTGAAAAAAATCGCTGGCATAGGGACAATGTTTTTGTTTTTGTGTGGCTGTGGCACCATTTCTCCTGAAGCGCCTCAATATGAGGCTACCCCATTACCACCAATTATTCCGACCCTTTCAACCATTCATGCTCCAATTACAATTGAACTCAAATCTTATTTAAACGAGGCAGAAAAAGCAGTGCCCACCAATTTAAAAGGAAGTGAGGAAAACTGCTCTGGGGTCAGTTATGAATACACATTCAAAAGAGATCCTATAATTTTCTTTGGTTCTGAATCTACCATGAATTATAAAGTAAATGGACAATATGGTATTTCAATGAACTACTGCCCTACATGTACTTATTTGTTTGATGAAGAAGGAACATGTATTTTACCTAGAATTTATCTTAGTTGTGGTGTGGATGAAGCCATGAGAAGAATGAGTGTTTCATACGCAACAACCGTAGCGGTAAGCAATGATTATTCTTTCAAATCGTCAACGGAACTAAAAGATTTCCAATTAATTGATCCCTGCGAAGTATCACTGTTCAGTTTTGATGTTACCAATCAATTAAAAAAACAATTGACCCCGGTTTTATCAGAATTAGAAAATGATATTGATAAACAACTTAGGGCTTTAGATATTAAACCTCAATTGAATGAACTTTGGGAATTAGCGAATACCTCTATTCCTATTGAGGACTTTGGATTTTTAAATATTAATCCAAAAAATGTTTCTTTAAATAAGCTATCGTTAAATGGCACAAAAGCACTCCTAGACGTGATTATCAGCTTGCAACCTACGTTCACGACCTCATCGGTAAAATCAAACTCCACAAAACTACCGAATCTCAGCAAGTTAAGCGCAGCGGATGGTTTTAATATCGCTCTGGATGTTTACGCTGGTTATGACTCACTGAGCAGCGTACTAACTAATAAGATAAAAGATGATACCATTTTCATTAAAAAAAATGCATTCATTTTCAAAGACCTTAAAATTTCTGGAACTGTTGATCAGGAAATGACTTTGGAAATAAACTTTGATGGAAAGAGAAAGGGAACATTATATCTTAAGGGAAAACCAAATTATGACGCATCCACTCATGAAATATCATTTCCTAATCTTGACTTTGATTTAGCTTCAAAAAATCTCTTATTGCGCACTGCAAAATGGTTGTTGAATGATAAAATTATTTCAACCATCAAAGAGCAAGCAAAATACAATATTGTTAATGAACTCAATAGCGTAAAACAAAAACTTCAAGGTGAGATCAATAAAAATAATAATGCTCTTTTTACCCTAAAAGCTGAGATTAAAGATTTAGATTTATCTCAAATTTTTCTGGATGATAAGAATATTATTCTACGTATTCAAACTGAAGGAAATGTAACAATAAATGTAAAATAAAATCGATTTACAACTTGGCACTATTAATGATTAATCAATTTGATTTAAAAAAATTTATGAGGTACCTGCTTCCAATTATTATAATTCTACTCCAACACAATCTTATTGCGCAAAAAAACACTTTTTCTATAGCCGATTGTGATGGATTTAAGGTAATTGAAAAAGCTGGAACATATAATTTAAAATTTACTGGTGAAACAGGTAAAAAAGATGATTTTATAAAAAATTCAAGCTTAAAAGACTCACTCGATAAAAATATGATATGGGTTTCTTTTACTCCCACTCAAAAAGGTGTTGCCTCTTTTCTGGCTGAAGTAGACCGGGAATATTTACAGATGGTAATTTTTATGGGATACGATGCTAGTTGTTATTCAATTTGCAATGGCACCTATAAAGATGATTTCAGATTGACACAAAAAAATCTAACAATTATTGGTACTAACTCTCAAATTGAAAATTCCAATTTAAGCGATATTGAGCTTAAAACTGGACAAAAGTTATTCATTGGGTTTTGCACCTCAGCAAAAAGTACCGGAAATCTAAGTTTTAAATTTAACTATAAAACTGAATTATCTGATAGTGAGTTAATTGAACTTATAGATAACACAAGTAAAGAAAATGGATTCCAAGTAAGATTTTCAATTAGAGACCTAGAAACTGATGTTCCGGTTCCGTCTACAACAACAATTGAAGGCGATGAAGAATTGAACTCTATTTATCTCGGAACAGATATTTTAGTAAATTCCAGCGGTTCCACAACAGTAACTGTTAGCTCAGAGGCCAAAGGTTACTTTTTTAAGGATACCACATTTGAAATCACAGGAAAAACCGATGAATTATTCGTTCTGAATCTTGATCCTATTGGGGTAGGAAAAACGATGAAGATAGAAGAAATTGAATTTGAAGCTGGGACAGCTGAGGTAAGGCAAGATAGTAAAGATGAGCTGGATAGATTGACACATTTTCTTTTGCTCAATGGAGAAATTGAAATTGAAATTCAAGGTCATGTTTATGCTGTAGGTGAAAATAACCTGTCTACACAAAGAATGTCTGAAGAAAGGGCTAAAGCAGTAATGAAATACTTAATAACGAATGGCGTTAATAAAAGTAGATTGACAGCGGTAGGTTACGGAAACACAAAGCCAATTTATGCAGAGGCAGAAAATGAAAAACAACAACAAGCAAATAGAAGGGTTGAGATTAAAGTGAAATAAACAAATAATTAAATTGTCATTATTTCCTTCTCCTTAACCTCCAATAGATCGTCAATTCTTTTTACACCAGAATTAGTGATTCCTTGAATTTCAGTTTCAGAATCTTTAAATATATCTTCTGACAAACCTTCATTTTTTAGGTCTTTCAGCATATCTAATGCATCTTTACGATTGTTTCTGATTCCAACTTTCGCATGCTCGCATTCCACCTTTGCCTTTTTAACGAGATCTCTTCTTCTCTCCTCGGTAAGTGGTGGTACAGAAATAATTAAAACTTCTCCATTATTCTGCGGAGCAAAGCCCAGATTTGAATTGATTATTCCTTTGGCTATTTCATTTAACATTTGCTTTTCCCAAGGCTGAACAGTAATTGTTCTAGCATCCATTGTTGTTATATTGGCAACCTGCTGTATAGCAGTTGGCGCGCCATAATAATCTACCATTACACCATTGAGCATTGCAGGGGTTGCTTTTCCGGCTCGAATTTTCAAAAATTCATTTTCCAAATGAACAATAGACTTATTATTTTGAGATTTGAATTCATCAAATATTAATTGAACCTCTTCTGTCATATCGCTATTTTATAAAATATTCCTAATTATTTACAATAGTTCCAACTTTTTCACCAGAAAGGAGTTTTAACAAATTTCCAGCTGTATCCATATCAAACACAATGATTGGAAGATTGTTTTCTTTACATAGGGTAAAGGCAGTCATATCCATAACTTTTAAACCTTTAGCATATGCCTCATCAAAAGTTATCTGGTCAAATTTTGAAGCTGTATTGTCTTTAAATGGGTCAGCTGTATAAATTCCATCAACACGTGTACCTTTTAGAATTACATCAGCATTTATTTCAATTGCTCTAAGCGAAGCTGCTGAATCTGTAGTAAAAAAAGGATTTCCTGTTCCCGCTCCAAAAATTACAACCCTCCCCTTTTCTAAATGCCTAACTGCTCTTCTTCTAACATAAGGTTCAGCAATTTCTTTCATCTCAATAGCTGATTGCAAACGTGTTTTAATTCCTTCCTTTTCTAATGCTGCTTGTAGCGCCATTGAATTAATCATTGTAGCTAACATTCCCATATAATCTCCATGCGTCCTATCCATTCCGCCTTCTTCAGCCTGAACACCTCTAAAGATGTTACCACCACCTATAACGATCGCAATTTCAACACCTAAATCATGAATTTCTTTAATTTGTTTGGAATAAGACGCCAACCTCAAATTATCAATACCAAATTGTTTGTCCCCCATTAGGGATTCACCACTAAGTTTTAAAAGAATACGTTTGTACTTCAAAATCATTTTATTTGGGAACAAATATAATTTTTGTTCTTTATTTAAAAAACCTAAAACAAAAAAAAGGCTATCAATCGATAGCCTCCTATTTTTAACTTAACGAAAATCGTCTAAAGTCGGTAACCGTCAGATCTTTCTCGGATGAACTTAAAAAGTCTGCCACGGTTAATTTATTGTCTCGAACGAA
>CANJNE010000043.1 GCA_947475275.1 Flavobacteriales bacterium
AGATCTGGATCATTTGTTCCAAAAATTGAGAACCTAAACAATACTGAAGAATATTTTTCTGACACGGTTGAAATCCACTTCTTTTTTGATAAATCTGTAAAACATAGTTCGGGCAGGTTGTATGAAGATGATGGAGTATCCGCTGAAGAGAACCGATTATTCAATAACCTTAATTTTATATATACCGGAAAGAATAAAAAGGGAACGATTGAAATTGAATCATTGATTGGAATAAACGAATTTTCTGCGTACAAATTAACTATTCACCATCCCGAAAATTCAATTAAAAAAATAAAATGGAATGGTAATAGTCAATTAACACAAAAACGAGAAAACATAAACCATTGTTCCACAGTAGTTTTAAATATTTCCTCAGGAAAAAACCAATTGAAAATTTATGTTAAATAATTTTTCTTAGTGTCAAATTGACATATTTAAAAATAATTTTAATTTTACGGCTTAACTATTAAATAATACGCTACAATGATTTCGAGAAAAATGCAATTACTTTTTGGGTCATTTATCTTGAATTGCCTATTTATTGGTTTCTCTTTTTCGCAGGGAGCAATCATTAAAGGTACAATCAAGGACTCGCTTGGCAAACCTATTAACAGGGCGCAAGTAATCTTAGAGGGAAAATCACGTGGTGCAACAACAAACGAGAATGGTTTTTATGAATTGACCATGATTGATGCTGGTGCTTACACATTAATTTTCCGTGCGTCCGAGTTCGCTGACAAGAAAAAAGAAATTACTTTGACTGCAGGTGAAACGCAAGTTCATGACATGGTTTTAAGTTCGCTTGGCAAAATGCTTGATGATGTAGTTATCATTGGTTATGGTACAACGAGAACTTCAGATTTAACGGGTTCCGCAACAATTTTAAACGAAAAGAATTTTAATCAAATGTCAGTGGCTACACCGGAGCAATTGATTATGGGAAAAGCTGCGGGAGTTAAAATTAACACCAACGATGGAGCTCCTGGATCTGGTTCAACCATAAGACTTAGAGGTGGAACATCTATAAATGCAAGTAATGATCCATTAATTGTCATTGATGGGGTTCCGATAGATAATGGTGGAATCTCAGGAGCAGCGAATCCACTTTCAATGATAAATCCTAATGACATTGCATCTTTTGTAATTCTTAAAGATGCATCTGCAACTGCGATTTATGGATCTCGAGGTGCAAATGGAGTGATTTTAATCACAACAAAGAAAGGAAATGGTTTAGCAACTGAGCAACTAAAAGTTACACTTGATACCAAACAATCCCTTTCAACTATTGCCAAATATGCAGATGTATTAAGTGGTGATGAGTTTAGGCAATTGGTTACTGCTAATGGCACGCAACCAATGATTAATTTATTGGGTAATGCAAATACAGACTGGCAGAAGGAAGTTTTTAGAAATGCATTTGTAACAGATAATAACGTATCATTAACAGGTGGAATTAAAGGATTACCCTACCGCTTATCGGTAGGAAATAGAATTGAAAACGGTATTCTCAAAAGAGATCAGTTCAATCGAACTTCTGTTTCATTGAACCTTACACCTAGTTTTTTAGACAATCATTTACAATTGGAAATGAATCATCGTTTTGCGCAGACTTATTCCTTTTTCGCTAATCGTGGAGCTCTTGGAGCAGCCTTTTTCGATCCAACTCAGTCAGTAATGTCTGGTGAAAGTACTTACAATGGTTATACGGAATGGGTTGATCCTGTGACGGGACTACCCAATACTTTAGCACCTAAAAACCCACTTGGGTTAATCTATCAGCGTGATGACAGAAGCAATGTTTCCCGATATATCGGTAATGCTAAATTGACTTATAAATTGCACTTTTTCCCTCAAATAAAAACAGTTTTAAATGTGGGTACAGATCAATCTGAAGGTGCAGGATTTTGGAAAGAGGATTCATTGTCATCTTTTGGTATATACAGTAATGGACGCTACTCTAATTACAGACAAACCAAAGGAAATAAGTTGATTGAAGCCTATGCAAATTATAACAATAGTGAAAAGCAAAGCAAGCATTTTATTGATATTACTGCAGGTTATTCTTATCAAGATTGGTATACAGCAAGTCCAAATAATCCGATTTACAATGAAGCTCAAGATTCAATAATACAAAAGGCATCAGCTTATCCTTTTTACACTAAAAATGCCCTTCTTTCATTTTACGGTAGAGCGATATACACTTTTGATAATCGATATGTGTTCAATGCCTCATTAAGGAGAGATGGTTCGTCGAGATTTAGTCCGGAAACGCGCTGGGGTATGTTCCCTTCACTTTCTGCTGCTTGGATTATTTCGAATGAAAAATTCATGGAAAAATTAAGCGCCATCAACATGCTAAAAATAAGAGCAGGATATGGTGTAACTGGACAACAGGATGGCATTGGGGATTACGCTTATATTTCCAATTATTTTGTTGGTGATTCAACAGCAATGTATGCGTTTGCAGGTCAATATTTCACCTTGTTAAGACCAGGAGGTTTTGATGCCAATTTGAAATGGGAAACAACTGCGAGTTACAACTTTGGATTGGATTTAGGTCTAAAGAATGACCGTTACACTGCAACAATAGATGTGTATCGAAAAGAAACTTCTGATCTTTTAGCTGTGGTTCCAGTGCCTGCTGGCACAAATTTCTCGAATCAAATTCTTACTAACGTAGGAGGAATGCGCAACGAAGGAATCGAATTGAGTACCACCATCGGAATAATTGCGAAGCAAGATATGCGACTAGACATTTCTGCCAATGCCACATTCAACAGGAATACTGTTCTTAAATTATCTCAAATTGAAGATACGAATTCAGTAGGAATATTGGTTGGTGGTATAGCTGGAGGAATCGGCAACACTGTTCAAGTACATAGTTTGAATAATCCTACCTTTTCTTATTTAGTATATGAACAGCAATATGACGCAAATGGAAACGCTATCGAGGTAGGTCAGCAAGCAAATATTGATATTAATGGTGATGGTCAAGTTACTACAGCTGATAAATGGAAAGACGTAAATGCTTTTGTTGATCTCAACGGAGATGGAATCATTAATATCGACGACAGGTATGTTTTTGAGAAAGCAGCCCCAGACTGGTTCTTGGGAATGGCCTTAAACTTTACTTATAAAAAATGGTCCCTTGGTTTATCAATGCGAAGTGAATTGGGTGGTTACATATACAATAACCTTCATTCCAATAGCGCTACCTTCCAATCCATTAATGGTACCCAAGGTTTCTTGAATAATATTAGTTCTTTATATTACAATCAAGAAATTGAGGACATCACGGACAGACAATTGTTAAGTGATATGTATTTGGAAAGAGCAGATTTCCTTCGAATGGATTACATTAACTTGGGCTATAATTTTGGCAAACTCAAATTGACAAAGGAAAAAATTGGTTTGAATGCTTCCTTCACAGTATCGAACGTCTTTGTAGTTACCAAGTATTCCGGGCAAGATCCTGAGGTGAATGGTGGAATTGACAACAATTTCTATCCGCGACCACGTGTATATTCCTTAAATCTAACTTTCGACTTTTAATTCAAAATATTTAGTTGTTATGAAAACAATGATAAAAACTATATCGATAATCGCCATCTTAGTTACTACAGGCTTATTGAATTCTTGTAAGAAGCAATTGAATCAACAACCACTTTATGGTCTAAATGCTTCTGTGGTTTATGGAGACCCTGACAATTATGTTAATGTACTTGCTAAGTTATATGCAGGGCTATCAGTAACAGGATTGGAAGGACCAGCTGGAAAACCAGATATCGCAGGAATCGATGAAGGTTTTTCTGCTTATGTAAGACTTTTGTTTAAACTTCAAGAGCTCCCAACTGATGAAGCTATTTGTGGATGGAATGACCCAGGAATTCCAGACTTAAATAAAATGACTTGGTCGGCTGAGAATTCATTTTCAAAAGCCATGTACTATAGAATTTTCTATCAGGTAACTCTTTGTAACGAATTCATCAGAGAATCAAGTGAAGAAAAAATGACTGAAAGAGGTTTTTCTGATGCGAACAAAGCAACGATAAGAGTCTATAGAAACGAAGCAAGATTTCTTAGAGCCTTGAGTTATTACCATGCGATGGATTTATTTGGAAACGTTCCATTCGTAACAGAGGAAGATAAAGTTGGTGCTTTTCAGCCCGAAAGAATCACCCGAGCAGATCTTTTTCAGTACATAGAGTCAGAACTCATCGATATGGAAGATCAGCTTTTAGTTCCTTTTGCAACACCATACGGAAGAGCTTCCCAAGCAGCAGCGCAGTTTTTATTAGCTAAAATGTACTTAAACGCATCTGTTTATAATGGAACCAATCGTGCAGCAAGCTGCGCAGAATATTGTCAGAAAATAATAAACGCAAATGCGTATACACTAGATGACAATTATCCTGAACTGTTCATGTCAGATAATAATACATCACCAGAAATCATATTCCCAGTCTGTTATGATGGACTTTTCACGCAAACATATGGAGGAACAACATTCATGGTTAACGCTTCAATTGGGGGATTAATGACACCAGCCGATTATGGAACCAATGGAAAATGGGCGGGATTGCGAGCAAAAGGTAATTTGGTGGACAAGTTTCCAGATTCAACTTTGGATAGCAGATATCAATTCTATCGAAATGGACAAGTTAAGGAGATTACAGCAATGAATGTATTCGCGCAAGGTTATGCACTTCCTAAGTATAAAAACAAAACTTCGACTGGAGCAACAGGTTCAAATAATGCAACAACTCCTTTTGTAGATATTGATTTTCCGATGTTCCGATTGGCAGAAGTTTACCTTATGTATGCTGAAGCAGCGCTAAGAGGTGGTGGTGACGCAGGTTTAGGCTTGAGTTATGTGAATGACCTAAGAGAGCGAGCTTATGGAAATGCTTCATACAATTTAGGCTCCATTACTTTAAACGATATTCTTGATGAACGTGCGAGAGAATTGCATTGGGAATGCACCAGAAGAACAGATTTAATACGTTTTGATTTGTTCACCACCGGATCGTACCTATGGCCATTTAAAGGAGGTGTAGCGGCAGGAACTGGTGTTTCTGACCACCTTAAACTTTATGCATTACCAACTGCAGATTTGAATTTGAATCCAAATTTGATTCAGAATCCTGGTTACTAGAAATATTAAGAGATATGAAAAAAGCGCGGAATCCGCGCTTTTTTTTGTTGATCTTACTTCATCATCCACGAGCCACCAACGCTTTGAACGTTTGGCAACTCCAGATAATCTCGATAAGTTTCTTTAGTGATTCCTCCAGTTGGACAGAACTTGATTCCGGTAAAAACTTGCGAATAAGTTTTCAAGGCGTTGATACCACCAAATAAATCGGCCGGGAAAAATTTCAATAAATCATAGCCTCTTTCTGCACATGAAATAATTTCACTTGGCGTGCATGCTCCAGGTAAGAAGGGAATTCCAGAACTTTCAAGTTCTAAAAAAAGTTTATCGCTGCCACCAGGAGAAACGATAAAATCAATATTCAATTGCTTTAAAACATGAACTTGATCAGTATTTATAACTGTTCCAGCCCCAACGACTAAATGATTGGCGTTGTTCTTCAGGTATTCGATTGCCGTTAATGCATATGGGGTACGAAGCGTAACTTCTATAATGTTTATGCTATGTGTTTTTAATTTATCAAGTATACCTTCAATTTCAGATTCGTGTTGTATCGTTACCACAGGTACAATTTGATGTGATGCAAGCAATTCTTTTATTCCATTTTGTCCCATAACCTATTTACATTAAAAAGCTTGCTCCTTCTTCACTGGAACTTACCATTTGTCTCATATTCGTAAAAAGTTCTCTGCCTAGACCTATTTCAGCATTGGATATTTTTGTTTGAGGTAAACGCGCATTCAAATCGACTTTTAAGCATTCAAGAATTCCATTTTCACCATCAACACGAACCCAATCACCGGTTTGAATTTTTGAGATTGGTCCTCCATCTTTTGCTTCAGGCACGACATGAATTGCCGACAAAACCTTTCCTGAAGCACCCGACATTCTGCCATCAGTTACCAGTGCTACCTTAAAACCTCTTTTTTGAAGTATCGTAAGCGTTGGTGTCAACTGATGCAGTTCAGGCATTCCATTAAATTTTGGTCCTTGAAATGGGATTATTGCAACAAAATCTCTGTCCAAATCACCTTTTTTGAAAGCGGATATAAAATCCTCTTGTTCATTAAAAACAATCGCGGGCGCTTCAACGATTCTTTGATCTTCAGGAACCGCAGAAACTTTCACTACTGCCCTGCCGATATTTCCTTTAACTATTTTAATTCCACCTTCATTACTGAATGGTAGGGTAACTGGCCGAACAATAGAATCGTTCAAACTATTCGCTGCGCACTCATCCCACACAATTTCATTATCCTGAATCTTGGGTTCGCGGATAAAATTAAGCATCCCTTTCCCTAAAATGGTATTTACATCTTCGTGCAAGAGATCGTTTTCCAGCAAAGAATGCATTACGAAACCAATACCTCCTGCTGCATGAAAATGATTCACATCAGCCGCACCATTTGGATAAACCCTAGCGAGCAAAGGAATTATAGATGAAAGATCTGAAAAATCTTCCCAATTGATAATTATTCCTGCAGCTCTGGCAATCGCAATAAGGTGAATGGTATGATTTGTAGATCCACCGGTGGCAAGTAGACCAATAATGGCGTTGACAATTACCTTTTCATCAACGATTCCAGCTATTGTAGCGTTAAAATCTTTTCTTTTCGATAATTGTAATACCGTTTTAACAGCTTCTTCATTCAAAAGTGTTCGCAACTGGGTATCTGGATTCACAAAGCTCGAACCCGGCAATTGCAGTCCCATGAATTCCATGAGCATTTGATTGCTATTAGCCGTTCCGTAAAATGTACAAGTTCCCGGAGAATGGTATGAATCTGATTCACCTTTCAATAACGCAGCCCTATCTATTTTCCCTTCAGCATAATCTTGACGAATACGTGCTTTTTCTTCGTTACTGATTCCTGTTGGCATTGGTCCACCAGGCACAAAAACAGTGGGTAGAAATCCGAATTTCAGCGAACCAATTAAAAGTCCTGGAACAATTTTATCACAAATACCAAGATTCAATACCCCATCGAACATATTGTGTGAAAGAGAAATAGCCGAAGAAAGTGCAATAACATCACGACTAAATAGCGAAAGTTCCATTCCAATTTGACCTTGCGTTACACCATCACACATAGCAGGCACGCCTCCAGCCACTTGAGCCACAGCGTTGTGCTTATTTGCGAATTCTCTAAGCATAGGAGGATAATTCTCGTAAACCTTATGAGCTGAAAGCATATCGTTATATGCCGTTACAATCGCAATATTTGGCAAACTGTTTTCAGCCAACGCAGCTTTATCATTACTTGAGCACCCGGCAAACGCATGTGCCAAATTTCCACAATGTAAATTTTGCCTTTTCAACTCTTGGTTGAACTGAAGGTTCATAGATTCCAAATAGTTTGGTCTAGTTGACTTACTGCGCTCAATTATTCTGTTGGTAACTTCTATAATTGTCTTATTCATCTTTAATTTTCAGAAAAATAGGTTACACCATTAGTTGTTTGATTCATTATAGTAGCAATAGGTAAATGATTATCCTTTGCATTTTGAAAAATCTTCAATTTCTTTTCTCCAAGGATAAGTAAATCGACAAATTGAGCACGTGTCAACATTTCTTTTGAACACGAAATTCTTTCTTCAGGAGCCATCGGAGCCATCGTTTGAATTATGTCAATTTCATTTCCGCATAAACTCTTTTCAGAGGCCTCATCACCTGGAAATAAAGATGCAGTGTGTCCATCCTCCCCCATTCCCAACAAACAATAATCGATACGTTCTTGAAAAATTTTATATGTATTATTAACCTCCTTGAGGTTTTCAATTCCATCGTTTAACCTAGTAACCATAGGAATGAGAGCAAATCCTGAAGCATTTTCAAAACAATTTGCAATCATCCTTGCGTTGCTGAATTCACTTTCTTGGTGAACAAAGCGTTCATCAACTAATCCAACAATAACTTTACTCCAGTCAATCGGCAACTGAGATAATGCCTCATAGATGAACTCGGGAGTAGAACCCCCTGAAAGTAGAATCCGGGCATCACCATATTTTAGGATAGCACTTTTAAGAATAAGTTGTATTCTTGAAACCAGATCTTTTTCTAAATCTGGCTTATTATTGAACCGCTTTAAAATCATCTTCAGTATGTCTTAACCACTTTTGGTTTTTATCCATAATGTAATCACCTGGACCATGAGAACCAGCCTCATACAATACATTTTTTAGTTTAGCTTCATCCCAACTTTTTACGATTGACTCGATCCATATCCACGCTGCCTCCAACTCATCTTGTCGCATAAAAAGCGTTTGATTCCCCCTTAAAACATCAACAATTAAGCGTTCGTATGCTTCAGGAAAACGTTCCGTAAATGAATCAACGTAATCTAATTTTAGAGAAATTGGTTTGTATCGATATCCACCAGGGCCTGGCAACTTGGTCATTTGTACCAATTCAATCCGCTCCTCAGGCTGCAAACGAATAATTAATTGATTTCCTGGAATCTCTCCTTGCAAAGGAAAAACATTGTGCTTTACAGATCTAAAATTGATAATAATTTCAGAATACCTTGCCGACATTCTTTTCCCCGTTTGCAAATAAAATGGTGTATTTTTCCACCTCCAATTATCGATATGGGCTTTGATTGCCGCGAAAGTCTCGGTGTTAGATGCATATTTTTCGATATCCTCGAGATAAGAATTCAGTTGAATACCATTTACAGCCCCACGAGAATATTGTCCTCTTACAGTATCCTTTAAAACGGATTCTTTATCAAAGAGCCTCAACGAGTTCAATACTTTAAGTTTTTCATTCCTAACAAAATCAGCCTCCAGCTTTGCTGGTGGTTCCATAGCAATCAAACAAAGGAGTTGAAGTAAATGGTTTTGCACCATATCTAATAAAGCGCCACTATTATCGTAATAATCACCTCGTTTCTCAACTCCTAAACTTTCAGCCACAGTAATTTGAACACTTTCAATATGCTCAGAATTCCAGGAATATTCGAATAAATGATTTGCAAATCTGAGCACCATTAAATTTTGAACAGTCTCTTTACCCAAATAATGATCTATTCTATAAATCTGATTCTCATTGAAACTTTTAATTATTTTTTGATGAATTTCTTTAGAAGAGGCCAGACTATTTCCTAGAGGTTTTTCCAAGACCACTTTACTTTTTGGATTAACTAGCCCACAACGCTTTAAACAATCGCAAATCGGTCCGAAAGCATCAGAAGGGGTTGAAAGATAGTATACACTTTGGTAATTGGGTTGCTCTTCAATTGCCAATTTAAGCTCTTTATAATCTGATTCAGTATGATTGGCTACGACAATAATGCGCATTTTCTTAAAAAAGACATCAATCAATCCGCGGTCATAATCGTAAGAAGCAGATTGTTCTATAAAACTTCTTAATTCTGTAAAGAAAACACCATGTTTTTTATCTGACCTTGTAATTGCAAAAACCTTAAAATCAGAAGGTAATTGATTGTCAACAAAACGGTGAAAAAGTGCCGGATAAATTTTTCGGAATGCCAAATCACCATCTCCGCCATAAACAACAGCATTAAACGGCTTAATTATCATGGCATTTTTTAAAGATAGACTCATAGCTTTCTATGGTTTTTGCCAAAGATAACACTTTATGTCAAAAATACACTAAGTAAAAAATTAAAAATTAGTTAAGCTTTTATACTGTACTAAAATCCGAAATTATCGAAGCCATTTCGAATCAAATCATTGTATTTTTCTTCGTTGAATGTAAAATACTGAGAGGGTTTGTGAGGAACGCCTTCTTGTCTTTCTCGGAGACTTTCAACGATATCCAGTTTCAGCATTTTTCTTCGAAAATTACGCTTATCTAATTCTCTTCCCAGAATAACTTCGTAAAGTTTATGCAATTGGGTTAAGGTAAATTTTTCTGGAAGCAAATTGAATCCAATCGGTTGAATTCGAATTTTCTCTTGCAACTTCGCGAAAGCAGCATTTAGTATCGTAAAATGATCAAAAGCCAGATCTTTAACCTCATCAAGTGGTACCCAAGCAGCCGACTTTGCAAACGATGACGGCTGGGGAGTATAAATATTCATATTAACCAAAGAATAATAGGCCACCGTCAAAACCCTTTCATCTGGATTTTGACGCACCGCTTTTAGCCATAATTGATCTTGTGGTTTATTTAGACGGTCAATATCTCCAAAGGCGCCAACTTGTTCCAAATAAATTTCTTGTAAACCTGTAAGTTCGAGTAAAACCCTTGAGGCAGCCATATCTAGATTCTCTTCCTCGAAAATAAGATCTCCAGGCAATGCCATGCACTGCTCCACACCATTGACAGACTCCCTCTCAATTAATAACACCTTTAATTGGTTGAGATCAAAACCAAAGATCACGCAGTCTGTTGAAACCCGAGGATTGAGCTCGTGCCGATTTTTTGATTGCATATTCAAAGGTAAAAAAGAATTTAATATATTCGCAAAGTGTAAAATTGACACACAGCTAATATTTTGACATAATCAACTATGATTTTAATTATTGAGAGTGGTTCTACCAAAAGCGATTGGGTTCTTTTGAATCAAGGAGAAAAAACTTACTTTTCAACAATCGGTTTAAATCCATACTTCCATACTGAGCAAGATGTTGAACAGGCTATAAAAGGTAATTCTGAATTATATTCATTGAACAACCAGGTTTCAGCTATTTATTTTTATGGTGCAGGTTGTTCTGCTGAACATTTGAATGCAATTATCGAAAGAGGTATTCAAAAGGTATTCACCAAAGCAATTGTCTCCGTTGATCACGACTTGAATGCATGTGCATATGCTACCTACAATGGCGAACCTGCAATTTCATGTATTATAGGTACAGGATCCAATTCTTGCTTTTTTGACGGCGAAATTGTCTCTGAAAAAGTACCTGCTTTGGGATACATTCTAGGAGATGAAGGAAGCGGTACATACATGGGTAAACGCCTTTTAGCAGATTTTTTATACCATCGTATTCCTCGAGAAATGGCTTTAGCATTTCAAAAGGAAACGGGTTTGGATAAAGACAGTATTGTTAATAATGTCTACAAGCAACCAAATGCAAATGTATATCTCGCATCTTTTGTTCCATTCATACAAAAGTTTTCTGAAACAACTTACGTAAAAGAACTTGTCTTGACGGGATTTAAACAATTCCTAGATGTTCATGTTTGTTGTTATGACAATTACAAAAACTACCCAGTTCATTTTGTTGGTTCTATTTCAAGAATCTTTAAAAATGAATTGGAACTGGCTTGCAAGCATTTTGACATCAAGCTTGGAGATATTGTACAAAAACCTGTTGATGGCTTGGTTCAATATCATGAACGTTACATTAATAAACTGGAAACCAAATAATTATTTATGAAAAGGCTCATCTCACTTATTTTCTTTTTTTCAATTTTGTCGGCTTATGCTCAGGATCAAATTGCACCGGATTGGGCAAAAAATGCAACCATTTACGAAGTAAACATTCGCCAATTTACCAACGAAGGAACTTTTCGGGCATTTGAAGATCATCTTCCTCGTTTAAAAGAAATGGGAGTAGATATTATTTGGTTGATGCCAATTCATCCGATAGGTGTTAAAAACAGAAAAGGTTCACTTGGCAGTTACTATGCAGTGAAAGATTATACGGCTGTAAATCCTGAATTTGGAAAATTTGAAGATTTTAAAAATCTTGTAGCGAAAGTTCATGAACTAGACATGAAAATAATTATTGATTGGGTTGCTAATCATTCTTCCCCAGATAATGTATGGGTAGAACAAGGACATAAAGAATGGTATACATTAGACTCAACTGGAAATCTTCAACCTACAATTGGAACCGATTGGTGGGATGTTGCTGATTTAAATTACGACAACCTAGAGATGCGTAAGGAAATGATTGAGTCGATGAAGTTTTGGTTAAAAAGTGCTGATATTGATGGATTTCGTTGCGATGTAGCAGGCTGGGTACCGATGGACTTTTGGGTTGATGCAAAAACGCAATTGGATGAAGTAAAACCAATATTTTTCTTAGCCGAATCAGAAGGAATAGATCAGCATCAGGCTTTTCACATGACTTACGCTTGGGAATTTCACCACATCATGAATAAAGTTGCGCAGGGAACTGAAAACGTGCAATCGATTATAAGCTATTTTGAAAGAGAAGAGAATTATCCGAATCACGCTTTTCGAATGAATTTCACCTCAAACCACGATGAGAATTCTTGGAATGGCACTGAAATGGAAAGACTTGGCAAAGCAAGAATGGTTATGGCCGTAATGGCTTCAACGATAATGGGAATGCCACTTATCTATAACGGTCAAGAAACAAGTTTAGATCGCAGATTGCAATTTTTTGAAAAGGATAGTATCATTTGGGATAAAATGGATTTAGTAGATTTTTATACAACTCTAAACAATTTGCATCATACGAATCAAGCATTATGGAACGGAGAACACGGTGGATTTCCTCAAATTGTATCATCAAAAAAAGAAGAAAATGTACTTTCTTACATTCGCGAAAAAAATGGGGATAAAGTACTTGTGGTAATGAATTTATCGCCTGAAGCAAAACCATACAAAATGAAGAACAAGAAGATAAAAGGTATTTACACCGATCTATTTAGTAACGAAGAAGTCAGTGTGAAATCAAAACTTTCTGGAAATTTAGCTCCTTGGTCATACAGAGTGCTACATATCACAACAAATAAATAACCTATGAACACTCCTCATCAAGGCAAACCAGCCTTATCCTTTTGGCAAATTTGGAACATGAGTTTCGGATTTCTTGGAATTCAAATGGGTTTTGCATTACAAAATGGAAACGCAAGTCGAATTCTAACAGATTATGGTGCTGAGGTAGAAAGTTTATCATGGTTCTGGTTGGTTGCGCCACTTACAGGCATGATTATTCAGCCAATAATTGGATATTGGAGCGATAGAACTTGGTCAAAAAGACTTGGAAGAAGACGTCCATTTTTTCTAGCAGGTGCAATTTTAGCCTGCACTGCTTTGATCCTTTTACCCAATGCAGATCAATTCACATCTGTATTTCCAGCATTATTAGTTGGTGCTGGATTTCTAATGCTCATGGACGCATCGTTTAATGTGTCTATGGAACCTTTTCGTGCACTCGTTGCAGACAATCTTCCGGAAAGTCAAAGCACCCTTGGTTTTTCGATACAAACAGCATTGATTGGTATTGGTGCTGTTATCGGTTCTTTTTTACCTTGGATTTTAAATAACTGGTTTGGAGTTCCAAACGATTTAGAAGGAGTTAAAGTCCAGCCCAATGTCATCTACTCGTTTTATTTTGGTGCCGCTGTTTTTATGATTGCGATTTTATGGACCATTTTCAAAACAAAAGAATACTCTCCTGATGAGCGTGTTCAAATGGGAATTATAAGTGAAGAAAAAATAAAAGAAAAATTCACCATACCAAAAACAATGTGGAAGCTTGGTGCAGTCCAATTTTTTTCATGGTTTGGTCTTTTCTGTATGTGGGTATATACAACCACAGCTTTAAGAGAACACACCTACGGACTCCCACCAATTGATGAATTAAAGAACGCCGGTGAACTCACTGCCAATGCGGGAATTATCAAAGCACAATTGAAGCAAAGTGAAGATTTAGGTGATTGGATTGGGATTTTATTTGGAATTTACAACGGCGTTTCAGCAATATTTGCGCTCATCATGCCTTGGTTAGCATCCAAATTTGGAAAGGCAAAAACGCATTTTATAGCATTAACAATGGGTGGAATTGGTTTAATCCTAACTTATTTCATGCCAGATAAATACATGATGATAATTCCTATGGTTTTAATTGGCATAGCATGGGCAAGTATCCTAGCAATGCCCTATGCCATGTTATCTGGAGTTATACCTGCCCAAAGAATGGGGATTTTTATGGGCATTTTCAACTTTTTTATAACCTTACCACAAATCGTAAGTGCGCTATTTTCAGGTCCAATTGTTAAACATCTCTTCGATAACAACGCCATTTATGCTCTAATTCTTGGTGGCGTTATGATGCTTCTTGCCGGAATCATTACACTTTTTATTCGAAATGAAAATTAGAGCACTCATATTCGATTTGGATGGTGTTTTGGTTTCCACAGAGCACAATCACTTTATTGCATGGCAAAAAACTGCACAAACCCTCGGCATTGAATTTACTGAAGTTCATAACGAGTTATTGAAAGGTGTGAGCAGGATCGATTCTTTAAAAAAGATATTGGAGCTTGGTAAAAAAGTTATATCTGAAGATTATTTCAATCAACTTTTGCAAGAAAAAAATAACTTTTATCTGGAATCTATTCAAAATTTATCGCAAGACCATCTGCTGAAAGGCGTTTTGAATTTACTTGTCAAAGCCAAAAATGAAGGTTTAAAATTAGCGGTTGGCTCCTCCAGTAAAAATGCGAAGCATATTCTCCAGTTAGTTGGTATAATGGAGTATTTCGATACGATTATTGACGGTAATGATCTTACCTTTCCAAAACCCCATCCAGAGGTTTTTCTCAAAGGCGCTCATCTTTTGGATTGTCAACCAGATGAATGTATTGTTTTCGAAGATGCATTGAGTGGAATTAAAGCTGCAAAAGAAGGTAGATTTATCGCAATTGGGGTTGGTAATCCTACATTGAAAAATGAAACACAGTTATATCTTGACGATTTAACACAATTTAGGTTGGAAGATTATGCATAACTTATTTGAAATTGATGAATGGAAGGTTTTTGAAACCAAATTCGACCCCTCGAAGCAAGAACAAGCAGAAAGCATTTTTTCTATTGGAAATGGTTCTTTTGGTCAAAGAGCAAATTTCGAAGAAGATTATTCAGGTAAATCATTACAAGGAAGCTATGTAGGAGGCGTATATTACCCAGACAAAACTCGGGTTGGCTGGTGGAAAAATGGTTACCCTGAATATTTTGCCAAGGTTCTCAATTCATGCAATTGGATTGGAATTAGAATAGAAATCGACGAAGCAAAACTAGATTTAGCAAAAGTAGAAGTTCGCAATTTCTACCGTGAATTAGATATGAAAACGGGGACTTTGACCCGAAAATTCAGATGCATTCTAGCCGATGGTAAAGAAATTGAGGTTCAATCCTTGAGATTCTGCTCTATGCACAATGAAGAAATTGCTGCTATCAAATACACCATTACTCCTATTAATTTCTCTGGAAATATAAAATTCACAATTTATCTTGACGGTAATGTAATAAATGCTGATGCCAATTATGATGAAATCTTCTGGTTGGAGGATACTCAGCGTGTAGGCGTTAAAAAAGGTGTTGTTAGTTCTCGAACCAAAAAAACCAATTTTCTTGTTGCCACGGCTATGAGATTTTCGTTTTGGAAAAATGATGAATTACTAGACATTCACCCAAATTGCGCTCAAAAAAGCCTTTACATCGATAACCATTTTGAGCATTATTTGGAAAAAGGTAATAGCTATACCATTAAAAAATATGTTAGTATCACATCAACTTTGAATCATTCTGAATTTGATACAGTTGCCATGGCAATCAACAATGTAACAGCTGCCTACACTGGCGGATTTGACATATTGTTGTCGGAACACCAAAATTCATGGGCTGAGATATGGAAACATGCAGACATTCAAATTGAGGGAGATGTATCTGCCCAGCAAGCTATTCGCTTCAATATTTTTCAATTGTTTCAAACCTACACCGGTAAGAATCCAAAATTGAATATCGGTCCAAAAGGTTTTACAGGAGAAAAATACGGTGGCGCAACTTACTGGGACACCGAAGCCTACTGTATCCCTTTTTACCTTAAAACTGCTCCTCAAGAAGTTTCGAGACAATTATTGATGTACCGATTCAACCAATTGGAAAGGGCCATAGAAAATGCTGAGAAATTGGGTTTCAAAAATGGTGCAGCACTTTATCCAATGGTTACCATGAATGGAGAAGAATGCCATAACGAATGGGAAATCACTTTTGAAGAAATTCATAGAAATGGCGCAATTGCCTTCGCAATTTACAATTATTTAAGGCATACTGACGACTGGGAATATGTTCAATTTTATGGCAGACCTGTTGTTTTTGGAATTGCTCGTTTTTGGGCGCAACGCTTCAATTGGTCAGAAGACAGAGAAAAATACGTCATGTTAGGAGTGACAGGACCTAATGAGTATGAAAACAACGTTAACAATAACTGGTACACCAATTACATTGCAAAATGGTGTTTAGAATTTGCATTGGAATTGAATGATAAATATTCAAATAATGCTCATCCTCTTTCTGCAGAAGAAGTTGGGCAATTCAAATCCATCAGTTCCAATGTTCATTTTCCTGAAATAGCAGGAACACCAATTTTTCTTCAACAAGATGGTTTTCTTGACAAGCATTTACAATCGGCAAGTGAAATCCCAAATAATGAAAGGCCTATCAACCAGCATTGGTCATGGGATCGTATTTTGCGCTCTCCGTTTATTAAGCAAGCAGATGTTCTTCAAGGTATTTATCTATTTGAGGATCATTTTAGTTTAGAACAAATTGAAGCGAATTTCGACTATTATGAGCCAATGACTGTGCATGAATCATCATTATCACCTTGTATTCATTCCATTCTTGCTTCAAAAATCAAAAAAGAAGAAAAAGCATACGAGTTGTATCTTCGAACTTCAAGATTAGATTTAGACGATTACAATAAAGAGGTAGGCGAAGGTTTACATATTACCAGTATGGCTGGAACATGGATGAGTATCGTTGAAGGAATGGCAGGCATACGTGTTAAAAATGATTGTTTGTACCTAGACCCAATTTTACCCCAACATTGGCAATCATATAGTTTTTGTGTCTATTTCAAAAAACAACCGCTAAAAATTAGCATTTTTCAAAACAAGTTAGCGATTGAAAATGTTGGAACAGCCAACGTGAGAATCTCCTATATTAATGAGCAAATTGATTTGATTCCGAAAAGCGAAAAAGTATTTAGTATTAAAGGATTATAAAATTTACGAATATGAAAGTATTTTCATTAAAAACTATTCTTGTTCTCATCTTTTTTGGATTTATTTCCAAAAATCATTACGGTCAAACGAACGCGAACAACCGCCAACTGGTGTTACAAGGTTTTTGGTGGGACTATTGGAATAGTAATTACCCAAATGATTGGGCGAATTATTTAACTGATCTTGCGCCAAGGTTGAAAGATTTGGGTATTGATGCCATTTGGATTCCACCTTCTATAAAAAATACAGGAACCAACAGTGTGGGTTATGCCCCTTTTGACCACTATGATTTGGGCGACAAATACCAAAAAAACTCGGCAAATACACGTTTAGGGGATAAGGACGAGTTGTTGAGAATGATCGCAGTCATGAAAGCGAACGGCATTGATATAATTCAAGATATAGTTTTGAATCACATTACAGGAGCAGGAAGTGGCGCTGGTCAAGGTGGAAATGATCCTGCTGCAATGGATGACGGTCAAACTAATAAATACAAAAATTTCCGTTATTCCTGCTATGCCACACCGGCAATGAATGAAACAAGTACAAATTACCTTTCTCGCGAAGGTCGTTTTCCGAAGAATTGGCAGAATTTCTATCCTAATCCGGGAAACCCATGCTGTAACAATGAAATAAATACACCTTATTGGGGACCTGATATTTCATTCGAATCTAATGGTTTTGGATTGAGTAGCAACGCAATATTTAATCCTGCTCAAAGCACTGATTATATGCGCAGTGGCATAAGAAATTGGTTGATTTGGAACAAAAAACAAATGGGTTGGGATGGTGTAAGAATAGATGCCGTTAAACATTTCCCATCTTATGCTGCAGAAGATTTTCTTTGGAATTTGCAATTCGGTTCGCTTTGGGCGAATGGCGGTTGGGACATGTTTGCTGTTGGCGAATGGATTGGAGGTGCAAGTGAATTAGATGCTTGGGCTGGAGCTGTTCAAAATCGGGCTGGAACATTTGATTTTAGCCTAAGAAATGCATTAACAGGTATTGTTTCTGGTAATGGCAATTTCGATTTAGGAACAGTCCCAAGTTATCAACAAAGTAATCGAGATCGAACTGTGCCATTCGTTAATAGCCATGATACCTACAGACCCATTTTGGATGCACAAGGAAATTACACAGGATGGAATACCGCTAATCAAGTTGGAAGTCAAATTGAACCGACTGATGCGCGTAGAAGTATAACCTATGCCATTTCTTTTGCCGTGGATGGTGCACCTTTAGTGTATTTTGAGGATTTATTTAATATAGGATATAACAGCAATCGTTTTACGCATGATCCAGCAAATACGACCCAACTTCCTGTGTTCAGTGATTTAGAAAATTTGATTTGGTGTCATCAAAATTTACGATTTAAAGAAGGTGCCTATTTGGTGCGTTGGCAGGCTGGTGATGCACTTGTAATTGAGCGTGAAGCCAAAGCATTAATCGCTGTAAATGATAACTATTCGAGCTGGCAGAATTTAAGTAATGTGCAAACATCCTGGTCCGATGGAACCGTTTTAAAAGACTATTCTGGAGCAAATGGAACTACAACGGCAACGGTTTCAAATGGCGGAAAAGTTTCAATTTCCATCCCACCATGTGATGGAACTGCCGGAGCCGGAAGAAAGGGCTATTGTGTATGGGCTCCTGTTGGTATTTCAGAAAATTATGTATTGCCATCCAATCGCATTACGCAAGAATGGGAAATGGAAGATGATTTAGGTGATAATCATCCTCTTTCGTTACAGCAGGGTGGGCGGCTTCCTGATAATAGCGAAGATTGCAGAGTAGTAGGTAAAATTTATGTAGAATCAGGTCAACAAATGAATTTAGAACTCTATCCTGCTGATCCAAGTTTGCCAATTACAGTTCAATACTTGAATGCTGACTGCGGAATTATTGACTCTGTAAGTATGTCTGGAACAATTTTAGACTCCATTGTTCCAAATTACAGTGGCTGGTTAACTGTTCGAATTAAAAATGCCACTTCCAATCAATTGGGTCAAAAATGTTGGGTAAAGTTGAATTATAAAGCACCCGAAGTCGTTAATACATCAGAAACGAAAAATAAATGCGCCTGCACTACTTCTTCTTCTTCA